>NZ_JBBYGR010000042.1:0-45039 GCF_038405005.1 Xanthomonas sp. JL1
GGAGCAGATGTCTACAGTGATGGACTCGGTGCGTTTCGAGCACTGGAAGCCGAGCACGCGCACACGGTGATCGAAGGCAGCGGTCGAAGTCGCTGCGAGGCAGAGAACGCACGCTGGGTCAACGTGGTGTTGTCCAACCTAAAGCGTTCGCTGGACGGTGCCTATCACGCCTTCAAATTCGCCAAATACGCCCAGCGCTACCTGGCAGAGACGATGTGGCGGTTCAACCGCCGTTTCGATCTGACCCGGCTGGTGCCCAGCTTGCTGCCCGCCGCAGCCGCCAGCAAGCCGTGGTCCGAGCGGGCCCTGCGTGATGTCACCATGTTCACCGCTGAAAGTGCGTGCTAATCAGGTGGTGAATTGAGCGCGGCGGTGCTTCTGGCCGAGCGATGCGCCACCTAGTGTCGCGTTCCGTTGATACACGTTGGATATCGCGTACATGGCGCGCCCGGGTGCCGAAGAGATCCAGCTCGACCTGATTCTGGATTGCCGCAGCAATGTGGCAGCGTACCCCGCATTTCAAGCGTATTTTCGGACTTATCAGCCGCCGTTGCTGGCCGTGTGGGGCCAGCACGACCCAGCCTTTATCCCGGCTGGCGCGCAGGCCTACCGCAGGGATCTGCCAAAGGCCGAAGTGCACCTGCTGGACACAGGGCACTTTGCACTGGAGACGCATGCGGTGCAGATTGCCGACTACATCAGTGATGTTCTCTCGCGTACGCTCAGAGCAGCGGGATAACGCGGTCAGTTTGTATCCGCAATGCGGATGCAGCGGCAGGGATGCGTGCAGGCGCAGATTGCAGGGCAATCGGGCATGCTAACCTACTGGGATAACCGCCGAGATATGCCGATGATCGCCTCGCACCGATGGACAGCGTTGTTCGTGCTCGTCATCCTGATGCCGTTGCCTGCGTTTGCAGGGACGCCGGAGGGCGGTTACCGGCAGCCGCCAGAGCCGCTGCTGAGCGTGATGCGCGCGCCGCTCAATCCATCGCCGCGGCCGGATCCTACCGGCAGGACCTTGTTGCTGGTGCAGCGCACCCAGTATCCGCCGATCGCACGGGTGGCCGAGCCCTATCTCAAGCTGGCCGGCGTGCGCGTGGAGCCGCGCACGCATAGTCGCCACGACATGTCCAACGGATACGGCATTCGTTCCTGCCTGGAGGGCTTCAGCCTGGTGGATATCGCCAGCGGCAAGCAGACGGCCGTGAGCTTGCCGGCCGGCGCCTGTCCGGCATTGCCGGTGTGGTCGCCGGATGGGCGCCGGTTCGCCTTCAACAATACGGCGGCCGACCATGTCGAACTCTGGGTGGGAGACGTTGCGACCGGGCAGGTACGCAAGATCGACGGTGTGCAGCTCAATCCTGTGCTTGGCGGCGAGATCCAATGGCTGGGCGGCAGCAGCACCCTGCTGTTGAAGACCGTGCCGCAGGATCTGGGTCCCGCACCGCGCAAGGCGGCGGTGCCGCCAGGCCCGGAGGTCAAGGAAACCATCCAGGGCAAGGGCGAAAGCAGCACCTATGAGGCCCGCGATACGCTGTCCAGTCCGCAGGACGAGGCGTTGTTCACCTATTACGCCACCGCGCAACTGCTCACGGTAGATGCGGCAACCGGCAGTCAGCGCAAGCTCGGGACGCCTGCGGTCTACAGCAACGTCGATGGCGCGCCCGATGGTCGCCACGTGCTGGTAGAACGGTTGAAGCCGCCGTATTCCTACGTCACCACCTATGCGCGGTTTGCCCACGATGTGGCGGTGTTGGACCTGGAAACTGGCAACGAGCGTGTGCTTGCCAATCTGCCGGTCGCGGACCGGGTGCCGGTGCAGGGCGTGCCAACCGGTCCACGCGCCTACGCCTGGCGTGCCAATCAACCAGCCACGCTGGTCTGGGCCGAGGCGCTGGACGGCGGCGACTGGAAAACCAGCGTGCCCGCTCGCGATACGTTGATGACGCTGGCGGCACCGTTCACCGCCAAACCGCGCGCGCTTGCGCGCGTGCAGCAGCGGTATGCAGGCCTGTCGTGGTTTGCAGAAGGCGGGCAAGCCTTGCTGGACGAGTACGACGAGAATCGCCATTGGCGGCGCACCACGCTCGTGGATGCCGACCGCCCCGGCGCTGGCGAGCGCGTGTTGTTCGACCTGTCCACCGACGATCTGTATGCCGATCCCGGCTTGCCCGAAATGCGCGTGCTCGCCAACGGCCAAGCCGTGCTGCGCGAGGCGCAAGGTGCGTTGTTCCTGAGTGGGCAAGGCGCCTCGCCCGCGGGCGACCGGCCGTTTCTGGATCGCTACACGCTTGCCACCGGCAAGAGCCAGCGGCTGTTTCGCAGCGACGCGCATGTGGACGAGGTGTTCTTCGGATTTGCAGGCGACGAGACGTCGCGCCTGCTGACCTGGCATCAGTCGCTGACCGACCCGCCTAACGTGTATGTGCGGACCTTGGGCGAACCGCTACCGGCGCCGGCTGCGGGCGAAGCCGCCTTTGCGTCCACTGCCACGCCGGTGACGCATTTCGCGGACCCGACCCCGCTGGTGAGGCAGATCAAGAAGCGTTTGGTGAGCTACAAGCGCAAGGACGGCGTGGACTTGTCGTTCACCCTGTACACACCGCCCGGCTACAAGGAAGGCACGCGCGTGCCGGCCATCCTGTACGCCTACCCGCTCGACTATGCCGATCCCTCCAAAGCTGGCCAGGTCAGCGGCGCCAGCGAGCGCGATTTCACTCGTCTCAATTACTACCAGCTGCTGCTATTGGCCGGCTACGCCATTATCGACGATGCCGCTTTCCCTATCGTGGGCGACCCCAAGACCGCCTACGACACCTACCTGCAGCAACTGGTCGATGACGCCACCGCCGCGGTGGACAAGGCCGTGGAGTTGGGCGTGGTCGACCGTCAGCGCATCGGCGTCACCGGCCATAGCCACGGCGCGTTGATGACGGCCAATCTGTTGGCGCATACAGATCTGTTTCGCGCCGGTGCCGCCACCAGCGGCAGCTACAACAAGACCTTGACGCCATTCGGATTCCAGAGCGAACGTCGGTCGTTCTGGAAAGCGCCGGACGTCTATGCGCAAGCGTCGGCATTCTTCCACGCCGATAAAATCAACGAACCGTTGTTGATCGTGCATGGCATGGACGATGCAAACCCCGGTACCGAAACCACCCAGGCACCGCGCTTGTTTCAGGCCATTCGGGGCAACGGTGGCACCGCACGCCTGGTGCTCTTGCCCTTCGAACCGCACTGGTACAGCGC
Source organism: Xanthomonas sp. JL1 (assembly GCF_038405005.1). Classification (NCBI taxonomy): domain Bacteria; kingdom Pseudomonadati; phylum Pseudomonadota; class Gammaproteobacteria; order Lysobacterales; family Lysobacteraceae; genus Xanthomonas; species Xanthomonas sp. JL1. The sequence goes on from NZ_JBBYGR010000042.1 coordinate 3,253, forward strand.
ACGCGAATCCAATGAAGACCTGGTGGCCGAAATGCTGGAATGGTTCGACCGTTACGTCAAAAACGCACCGCCGCGCGACGCGCAGCACGCCAACGATGTGAGATGACGCGCAACGCACACCAAGGCGGCACTTGCCGGGCTAAAGCGGCTAACAAAACGTCGCGAGCGCTCGTCAGGTGGGCGTGGACGGCGCGCTCAGAACCGCAGTGTACGCATATGGTACATGCCGTTCCGAGCACCGGCCGCGCCCGCCTGACGGCTGCGCAGTCATTTTTCAGCTGCTCTTAGTCTGCCGACAGCGACCCAAGGGTGAAGCCAGACACCGCATTTACCTTGCCGCGCCACAGCACACCGCGGTTGCTGGGCAGTGGCTGGCCGCCGGGCGAGAAGCAACGCGATTCGATCAGGTGGATGAACTGCGGCGGCGTGCTGCCCTGCTGCGCATCGTCTTCGAAGTCGTAGATGCTGGCGTGGCTGGCGAACGCGCGACGGATCTCTTCTTTTTCATCGGCCGGGCCGGGATAGGCAGCAGAGAACTCCTGCGCGAATGCTTCGAAATACCGCTTGCCGCTGACCAACTGGCCGGAAATGACGATGCCTTCGAGAAATAGCGTGACGCCAAACTGCACGTTCGACGTGTTGGCAATGCCGACCAACTTCTGCAGATACCAATCCACGCTCTGCCCATCGAACGCCAGCTTGACGTCTTCCAGCGACGGTTGATTTTGATCTTGGTCTGTCATGTTGCACTCCCTGAGTAGATTCGACGACGCGTTAGACGCAACGCACATGTGGATGGATCGCCATTGGCGTGCCTAAGCATCGCACACCGATCGCCGAAGTTGCCGCGGTTGGGTTCGCTAAGTGTCCTCATGTACGGCCGTCTTGCGACATATGGACGCTTTCATCTGATGCGCGGGCCATGGTGCGGCGCTATGCGCCACCTTTTCCCGGCGGGAGAAGGAAATGGTAGCCCCTCTCACTACGGAGCGAGGCGGCACGGCTTGCGCGGCACTGGCGCGCGTGCCCTGGAGCGCCTGCGCCGCGGAGCGGGGGTGGGGTGAGGGGACGGCGCGAGCCACCCGAGCCACCCGACCCAAGCAGGCATGCAAACCGCCACGCTCGTTACACTTACCCGGCTCACTCCCACACGACACACGCAACATGCAATTGATCGATATCGGCGCCAACCTCACCCACGACTCGTTCGACCGTGATCGCGATGCGGTGCTGCAGCGCGCACGCGATGCCGGCGTGGGGCAGCTGGTGATCACCGGCGCTAGCCGCGAGCATTCGCCACTGGCCTTGCAACTGGCGCAGCAACACCCCGGATTCCTGTACGCCACCGCCGGTGTGCACCCGCACCATGCGGTGGAATGCACCGCCGAATGCGAAGCGGAAATGCGGACGCTGCAGGCGCATTCGCAGGTGGTGGCCGTGGGTGAGTGCGGGCTGGATTACTTCCGCGATTTCGCGCCGCGCCCGGCGCAGCACAAGGCGTTCGAACGCCAGCTGCAGTTGGCTGCCGATAACGGCAAGCCGCTGTTCCTGCACCAGCGCGACGCGCATGAAGATTTCCTCGCCATCATGCGCAGCTTCGAAGGCCGCCTGGGTGCCGCGGTGGTGCATTGCTTCACCGGCACGCGCGAGGAACTGTTTGCGTATCTGGACCGCGATTACTACATCGGCATCACCGGCTGGCTCTGCGACGAACGCCGCGGCGCGCATCTGCGCGAGCTGGTGCGCAACATTCCGGCCAACCGCTTGATGATCGAGACCGATGCGCCGTACCTGCTGCCGCGCACGCTCAAGCCGATGCCCAAGGACCGCCGCAACGAGCCGATGTTCCTGTCGCATATCGTGGAAGAACTGGCACGCGATCGTGGCGAAGATGTGGCCGTGACCGCTGCCAACAGCACGGCAGCGGCACGTGCCTTCTTCCGCTTGCCGGAGCCTGCCGGCGCGAAGGGCAGCTGACAAAATGTAGCGAGCAGTCGTCAGGTGGGTGCGGCCGGCACGCAGGGATTGCAGCGCTCGCGTGCTACATGCCGCACCGAGCACCGGCCACGTCCGACTGGCAGTGGGTGTCATCGTCGTGCCAGCCGTTCCAGACGTGTTGGCGGCCTTGTGCATCGCTCAGCAGGGTGGCGCGTGCGCCGATCCACTGCGCAGCCGCCTGCAAGCGCGACGGTGCCACGTTGAAGGCCAGAGCACGCTGCCCACCGGACGCTGCGCCTGCACGCATTCCAGCGTGGACCAGCCGATGCGGACGGCGTTGCCATGCACGGGCAACGCCAACACATCGCGGTAGAAACGTAGCGTCAGGCCAGGGTCTAGGCAGGGCAGCAGCAGATGACGGAGATGCATGGCAATAAAATTGGTGGAAAGCCGGCATTGAACGACCTCAATCGCGGTTGAGGTCAAGCCGATGTTGCACGTATTTTTGAAAATAGCGCGCCATCATCAGGCTAGGCGAACAGCGCAGAGAACCGCAGCATGCGCGTAAGAGCGGCTAGACAACCGTAGCGAGCGGTCGTGAGGTGGACGCACCCGGCGACCAGGAGCCGCACTCTACGCGTGTGATGCCGATTTCGAGTACCGGCCGCACCCACCTGATGCCTGCACAGTCGTTCCGGTAGCCCAAGCAGTCACGTGACCGACGCCGATCCCAGGTTACGACATCCGCTTGGCAGCGTTGCACTGACCTCGATTCGCTGACCTTGCCCGGTGCAGCAGCATGCGCATGCACGAAATGACCCAGCCATGTGCCAAACCGCTGCGATGACGCCATTGCGCGAAGCGGAAGCAAGCGCCACTGAGCGTTCGTCCGCTACCGCCAAGCACGCTCAGATCAACTCCGCCAACGCCCATAAATGCCGCACCAATGGTGTGGTCTCCAATGCAGCCGGCGCGACGGCCAGGGCCAGGCGCGCCAGCGGCATATGGCCTTCGATATCCAGATAGCGCACGCCGGGGCGCTGCAGCTGTGCAGTGGAGGCAGGCACCACCGAGACGCCCAGTTCGGCGGCCACCAGATTGATGATCGACGACATCTGCGGCGCTTCCTGGGTGATGCGCAGGGTCACGCCGGATTCGCGGCAGGCGGCCAGGATTTCGTCGTACAGGCTGGAGCCGAAGCTGCGCGGAAACAGGATGAAAGGCTCGCCGGCCAGTGCCGCCAACGGGGCGCTGTTGCGCGTGGCCAGGGGGTGCGCGGCGGGGACGGCGATCTTCATCGGCTCGTCGGTAAAGCGCAGCAACTGCAGATCCGCTGGCGTGCTCAGACCGTAGCGCACGAACGCCGCATCCAGCCTGCCTTCGGCCAACCCCACCAGCAGGCTGGCGGTATTGGTCTCGTCCAGCAGCAATTCGACTTGCGGCCACGTGCGGCGGAAATCGCGAATCAACCGCGGCACCACCGGGCTGAAGGCGGCCGAGGCGGTGAAGCCCAGGCGCAACCGCCCGGATTCGCCACGCGCCACCCGGCGTGCGGTTTCGGCAGCGCGTTCCACATCGGCGAGCACGCGGCGCACTTCACCCAGGAATGCCTCGCCGGCCAGGGTGAGCTCGGCCCCGCTGTGGGTGCGCCGAAACAACGGCGTGCCCAGCTCGCGTTCCAGCGTCTGGATCTGCTGGCTCAGCGGCGGCTGGCCGATGCCCACCCGCGCGGCAGCACGGGTGAAGTTGCCTTCTTCGGCGACCGCCAGGAAGTAACGCAGGTGGCGCAGTTCCATCCATCTTTTCCAGATATGACAACTGCCGGAATCATATATTGGACAGGGGGTGGCGGCGGGCGAATACTCGCCATCCTACGTCTCAAGTGCGCGCTTGTGCCTTCCTCCGATCGCCGTCCGGGTCCGCTGCTCCACCCATCCCCCAGTACCGTCGCCGGCGCCGGCGCCGACGCACTCGCAGCGCTGCGCATCCGCCTGGCACTGTTCCTGGCCGGCTTTGCCACCTTCTCGCTGCTGTACAGCGTGCAGCCGGTGCTGCCCGAATTCGCGCGCGCCTTCCAGGTGGACGCAGCGACCGCCTCGCTGCCGTTGTCGCTGGCCACCGGTGCACTGGCCCTGGCGATCTTTTGCGCTGGCGCAGTGTCGGAAAACCTCGGTCGGCGTGGGCTGATGTTCGCGTCCATCGCCATCGCGGCGGTGCTCAACCTGATCGCGGCATTCCTGCCGCACTGGGGCGCCTTGGTCGTGATACGCACCTTGTCCGGCATCGCGCTGGGCGGGGTGCCGGCGGTGGCGATGGTGTACCTGGGGGAAGAATTGCCGGCCAACAAGATGGGTGCGGCCACCGGCCTGTACGTGGCCGGGAATGCCTTCGGCGGCATGAGCGGGCGCATCGTGATGAGCGTGCTGACCGACCACACCGATTGGCGCACCGCATTGGCGGTGTTGAGCGGGTTCGATCTGCTGTGTGCGCTGGCGTTCTTCTGGTTGCTGCCGCCGTCGCGCAACTTCGTGCGCCGGCACGGCATCAACCTGCGCTTCCATCTGAGCGCCTGGGCCGGGCATCTGCGCGACCGCAATCTGCCGTTTCTGTTCGCGCTGCCGTTCCTGTTGATGGGTGTATTCGTGTGCCTGTACAACTACGCCGGCTTCCGCCTGGGTGGGCCGGAATTCGGCTTGAGCCAGAGCCAGATCGGCATGATCTTCAGCGCCTATGTGTTCGGTATCGTCAGCTCGTCGGTGGCCGGTGCAGCGTCGGACCGGTTCGGGCGCGGGCCGGTGGTCACCGCCGGCATCGTGTTGTGCGTGCTCGGCGTGACGCTGACCCTGGCGCGTGTGTTGGCGGTGGTGGTGGCTGGCATCGTGCTGCTGACGATCGGGTTTTTCATCGCGCATTCGGCGGCCAGCGCGTGGGTCAGCCGGCTCGGTGGCGCGCATCGCAGCCATGCCGCGTCGCTGTATCTGCTGGCCTACTACGCCGGCGCCAGCACGATCGGCGCGCTCGGCGGCTGGTTCTGGCAGCACGGTGGCTGGGGCGCGTTGGTCGGTATGTGGCTGACGCTGTTGGCGATCGCTTTTGCGGCGGCCTACATCCTGCGCCAACGCGCCGACGACGCGCGTCCCTACGGGCGCTTTGCGCCACATCCTGTGCGGGGCGAGTGAGGCAGATCGACCGACGCTTCTGGCGTGCCCGCTTGCGGGTGGTTTGCGATGCATAAGACGTGGCAGCCGCCGCACCTTGTGCCAAGGTTGCCAACAGACGCGCACGCCGCCGCTCCAGGTCGGCCAGCTGACGCTCGATCAATTGCAGGCGCGCGCGATGCGTGTGTGCGGTTTCCGGGCACATCTGCGCGCCTTCCACCAGGCGCATGCAATCGGGGAAACCGCGACTGTCGTCCAGACTGAAGCCGGTGGCGATCAGCCGCTGAATCTGCCCCGCACCTGTGCAACGCACGCTGCAGGGAAGACCCGATAGCCATTGGCGCTGCGCGAGGACGTCAGCCATCCATGCGCATCGTAGTGACGAATCGCACGCACGCCGGCGCCGGTCTGCAGCGTCAGCGCGCCAATCCTCAGCAAGGGTTTGGAAGACGCGGCCATGCGGCAAGCATACGTTGCACGCAAGGCTTGACCCTCACCCTGGTGTGAGGCCGGAGGATGGCGGCGCTTCTGGTCTGGAGCTCACCGGATGTCGGTCCGTTCTTCTGCCATCCGCATGCTGCCGGTGCGCTATCTGCTGGTTTGCCTGCTGCTGTGAGGATCTGCTGCAGTTTGTCGAGCAGAGACGCGCCGCACATTGAACGCTGTCGGCAACTCCCCGGCCGGCAGCCCGGGCGGATTGCGATCAGCTGCGCGGCCCTGGTGTGATGCTGTACCGTCTCCAGGCTTGCATCCAGTGCGATGCGTTGCGCGTCACGTGCGCATCGTCACTCCGCCGACGGCGGTGTGATGCTGTGCTATTGCGCGCGCGCCGATCCGGCCGCCGACGTTGCGTCGTAGCGGGCGAACGACGCGCTGCCGGTGCACAGTGCTCCCATCGTTTCCGGAATTGCCAGATGACTGCTGTCCCCGCCCACGACGACCACGCGCTGCAGGACTTCATCGAGCGCCATCAGCGCCTGTTCGTGCTCACCGGTGCCGGTTGCAGCACCGATTCGGGCATTCCCGATTATCGGGATCTGCAAGGCGGCTGGAAGCGTCCGCAGCCGGTGACGTTTCAGGCCTTTATGGGCGAGCTGTCCACGCGGCAGCGCTATTGGGCGCGCAGCCTGGTCGGTTGGCCGCGGTTCGGCCTGGCGCAACCCAACGCCACCCATCACGCGCTCGCTGCGCTGGAAGCGCGCGGCCAGTTGGAAGTGCTGCTCACCCAGAACGTGGATCGCCTGCATCAGGCCGCCGGCAGCCAGGCGGTGATCGATCTGCATGGGCGGCTGGATGTGGTGCGCTGCATGGGCTGCGAACGCCGCATGCCACGTACCGAATTTCAACTGTTGCTCGAGCAGGCCAATCCGGGCTGGGCAGCGCGTGAGGCCGCGCAAGCGCCCGATGGCGATGCCGATCTGGACGATGTGGCCTTCGAGCATTTCGTGGTGCCGCCGTGCCCGGTGTGCGGTGGCGTGCTCAAGCCGGACGTGGTGTTTTTCGGCGAGAACGTGCCGCGCGAGCGGGTGGAGCGCGCATTCGCGCACCTGCAGGCGGCCGATGCGGTGCTGGTGGTGGGGTCGTCGCTGATGGTGTATTCCGGCTTCCGGTTCGTGCAGACCGCCGCGCGCAATGGCTTGCCGATTGCCGCGCTCAACGTCGGGCACACGCGTGCGGACGAACTGCTGACGTTGAAGGTGGAGCAGTCGTGCGCGCAGGCGCTGGCGTTCCTGCACGGGTCGACGGACCTGCTGCGTGCACGTCGCGTCAATGACGCCAGTGCGCGTTCTGCATGACGCAGCGATCCATCGCAGCGGTTGTGCCGGCGCGCGCAGCGCAGTGCAATAGGCACCCATGTCAGCTGTGGATGCCGCTTTGAGCCAGTTGTTCTCTCCCATCACCTTCGGTCCGCTCGCGCTCGCCAACCGGATTGTCATTGCGCCGATGTGCCAGTACTCGGCACAGGACGGCTGCGCCACCGATTGGCATCGCATCCACCTGGGCACGTTGTCGCAATCCGGCGCCGGATTGCTGATTCTCGAAGCGGCTGCGGTGGTGCCGGAAGGGCGCATCAGTTACGCCGATCTTGGTTTGTACGACGATGCGACCGAGCAGGCCCTGGCCGAGGTACTGCAATCGGTACGACGCTGGTCGCCGATGCCGATTGGCATCCAGCTGGCGCATGCCGGCCGCAAGGCGTCGACCGATCTGCCGTGGAAAGGCAGCGAGGCCATCGCACCCGATCATGCGCATGGCTGGCAGACCGTGTCCGCATCGGCGATGCCGTTTCGCGCAGGGCAGCCGGCGCCACAGGCGCTGGATCAGGCGGGGATCGATGCTGTGGTTGACGCCTTCGTCGCATCGGCACAACGTGCCGAGCGCCTGGGCCTGGAGTTGATCGAATTGCATGCCGCGCATGGCTATTTGATGCATCAATTCCTGTCGCCCTTGAGCAACCAGCGCAGCGATGCGTATGGCGGGTCGCTGGAAAATCGCATGCGGTTGACGCTGCGCATCTTCGATGCGGTGCGTGCGGCAGTCTCCGAAAAAATCGCCATTGGCGTGCGCATCTCGGCCACCGACTGGGTCGAAGGCGGGTGGGATGTGCAGCAGAGCATCGCCTTGTCGCAGGCGCTGGATGCACGCGGTGCGCACTACATCCATGTCTCCAGCGGCGGGCTCGATCCACGCCAGCAGATTCCGCTGCAGGCGGGCTATCAGATTCCGTTCGCGCAGGAGATTCGCGCGCAGGTGAGCAGGCCGGTGATCGGCGTAGGCTTGATCACCGAGCCAGCGCAGGCCGAAGCGATTGTGCAGGAAGGCCAGGCCGATGCGATCGCGCTGGCGCGTGGCATCCTGTACGACCCACGCTGGCCGTGGCATGCCGCCGCGGCACTGGGCGCGTCGGTCACGCCGGCACCGCAATACCTGCGCTGCGAACCGCGCGACGCGCGCGGCGTGTTCGCCAACTGATCCGTACCCCCGACGTCATACCGAACAAGGACAACGCATGCCGATAGGATTTCTGGGCTTGGGCACGATGGGCCTGCCGATGGCGCACAACCTGCTGCGTGGCGGGTTCGAACTGAGCGTTTGGAACCGTTCGCCCGAACGCGCCCAGCCGCTACGCGACGCTGGCGCCACGGTGGTGGAGCAACCGTGCGGCGCGGCGCACGGCCCGTTGTTGTTTTCGATGCTGGCCGACGACGACGCAGTGCGCCAGACCCTGTTGGAGCGCGGCGTGCTGGACGCGCTGCCGGCGGGCAGCGTGCACGTCAACATGGCCACCATTTCGGTGGCGCTGGCGCATGCGTTGACCGCGCTGCATGCCGAGCGCGGTGTGGCCTATGTGGCCGCGCCGGTGCTTGGGCGCGTGGATGTGGCCGAGGCCGGCAAGCTCAATATTCTGGCCGGCGGCGATGACGTCGCAGTGGCACGCGTGCAGCCGATGTTCGATGCATTGGGGCAAAAGACCTGGCATATCGGTCGCGCACCGGAGCAGGCCAATGCGGCGAAGCTGGCCGCCAACGTCTGCCTGGCCAGCGCCATCGGTGCCATGGCCGAAGCCAGCGCACTGGCACGTGGTCACGGCGTGGATACCACGCAGTTTCTGGGCATGCTGACCAGCACCTTGTTCGCAGCGCCCGCCTACCAGGGCTATGGCCGCCTGATCATGCAACGCGCGTACTTGCCGGCAGGCTTCACTGCCACGCTCGGTCGCAAGGATGTGGACCTGGCCATCCAGGCCGGCGCCGACAAACAGGTACCGATGCCGTTGGGCGAAGTGTTGCGCGCCGGCCTGGACGAGGCCATCGCGCATGGCGACGGCCATGCAGACTGGGCGGTACTGGCGGAAGTCTCGGCGCGGCGGGCAGGGCAGGTGGCCTGATCACCGCACAGCGGATTTACAGCGGCTAACACAACGTAGCCAGCAGTCGTCAGGTCCGTGTGGACGGCGCGGAGAAATCGCAATGTACGAGCGGGACATGTCGCACCGAGCACCGTCCGCGCCCATCTGACAGCTGCTCGCTACGTTGTGTTGGTCGCCCTCAGCCCTGCGCAAGGCACTTCGCTTCAAAGCACGGCGGCCCACCGCTTGCTCACCTGAACATGCAGCAGACTTTCTAAAATGCCGGTTCACGACAGCCGCCGCTCCAGGGAGGATGCGATGCGACACCTGCATATCACGCTCGGTCCGACCGCACGCACCGCGCGCACTGGCTTGCGCCGGTGGTTCACGATGACCGACGCTCCGGCCATCGCCCAAGGTCCGGTAGGCCCGGACCATCCCGAGCACCCGGACCATTCTCTGTTCGCACAGATCCGCGAAGCGGTGAGCGTGCTGGATGCCGAGTTGGGCAAGCCCTTCGACGAGGCGAGCGAGCGCATGGCTGCGCGTGAGCTGCCGCTGGCCACGCAGCATGGCGTCGATCAGGTGGATCATGTGGTGCTCAGCCGCCAGCTGGGTGAAGTCGGCGAGCATGTGTTTTTGGTGCGTGGCGAGCTGTCCGACCCTGCGCATCTGCGTGCGCACATCACCACGCAGGAAGCCATGGAGACATCGGTGGATGCGTCGCTTGCGCAGCTGGATGAGATCAACCGGCGGCTGATGCTGCGTTTGCCGCCGCGCTGCGTAGGTGTACGGAATCGCGCATGCGGTTGCGCTGCGTGATCGACTACGGCACCACGTCTGAGCGAAGAGTACCTCGTGCAGCACGGAAGTCAGGCGGCAACGAAACTCAGGTCGAACGCTGTCGCGTTGCATACCAGGCGTTGGTGTCCGTTCGCGCCAAAAAGTTACCGATGCAAGCACTGCGTCGGTGATGTCACGCATTGGCTATCATTGCGCCGATGCGCTCCGACTACATCCTCACCCTGTCATGTCCCGACCGCACCGGTATCGTCTATCGCGTGACCGGGCTGCTGTTCGATCTGGCCTGCAACATTCTCGACGCACAGCAATTTGGCGACGACGAAAGCGGCCGGTTCTTTCTGCGCGTGCATTTCCACAAGCCGGCAAAGACCGACATTGCCGCCCTCCAACAGCGCTTCGCGGCGCTGGCCGATGAATTCCAGATGGACTGGCAACTGCACGACGCCCGTCGTCGCGCGCGCCTGCTGGTGTTGGTGAGCAAGCAGGGGCATTGCCTCAACGATCTGCTGTTCCGCATGCACAGCCGCCAGCTGCCGGTGGAGATTGCCGCGGTGGTCTCCAACCACACCGACTTCGCCGCGTTGGCGGCGTCGTACGGCATCGCCTTCCACCATCTACCGGTGAGCGCCGCCACGCGCGCCGCACAGGAAGCGCAGTTGCTCACGTTGGTCGACGAGCTGCAGACCGATCTGGTGGTGCTGGCGCGTTACATGCAGATCCTGTCGCCGCACGTGTGCCGTGCACTGGCCGGGCGCGCGATCAATATTCATCACAGCTTCCTGCCCAGTTTCAAGGGCGCGCAGCCGTATCACCAGGCGCACGCACGCGGGGTCAAGATCATTGGCGCCACCGCGCATTACGTCACCGAAGATCTGGACGAAGGCCCGATCATCGAGCAAGACGTCGCCCGTGTGGACCACGCCATGACCCCGCGCGACCTGGTCCGCGTGGGCAGCGACACCGAATCGCAGGTGCTGGCGCGTGCGGTGCGCTGCCACGTCGAACATCGCATCGTGCTCAACGGACATCGCACGGTGGTGTTTCGTTGAGGCGGGGATTGGGCATTCGGGGTCCGGGATTGGTACAAGCGGCTTGACCGACTACCGTTGCAGTCGTGGGGCTGCGGCTCATACGAATCTCCAATCCCGAATCCCGAATGACGGCTCAACGCGATACCCCGCGCCAGACACCGAGCGGACCCAGTCCTCGCCGTCGGCGAGCTTGCGGCGCAGGTTCTTGACGTGGCTGTCGACAGTGCGGTCGGTGACGCTGCGGTGGTCGGCGGAGAGCCGGCCCATCCGGTGCTCGCGCGAGCACACACGCCCCGGGGCGGCGGCGAGGGTGCGCAGCAGGCGGAACGCAACCTGGGTCAGGTCCAGGGCGCGGCCGTCCACGCTGGCGCGACAGGCGTCCTCGTCGATATGCAGGCCCGGTGCCGGTGCGCCGTAGGGATCGTGGCGATGGCGGGGCAACACCGCCTGGACGCGCGCCGCCACTTCGCGCGGGCTGAATGGCTTGCAGATGTAATCGTCGGCGCCGATCTCCACACCCCGCAGGCGGTCGATCTCTTCCACACGCGCGGTGACCATGATGACCGGCACCGCGCTTTCCTTGCGCAGGTCGCGGCAGATTTCCAGACCGTCGCGGTTGGGCAGCATCAGGTCCAGCAGCACCAGATCCGGCTTCTTCGCGCGGAACGCGCCCAGCGCCTGCGCGCCATCGGCGATCCAGTCGTGCGAATGGCCGCCCGCGTGCAGGTACGCGCCCACCACCGCGGCCAGGCGCGGTTCGTCCTCGACGATCAGCACGTGCCCGATCGGGGGCAGGCTGCTCATGCCGTCAGCGCCGGCAGGCGCAGCACCATGCGTCAACCGCCCAGTGCGCAGGCCTGCGCGTTGATCGCACCGCCATGCGCCTCGGCGATGTTGCGGCAGATCGCCAGGCCCAGACCGCTGCCGCCGCTGGCGCGATTGCGCGAGGCCTCGGTGCGGTGGAAGCGTTCCAACAGGCGCGCGTGCTTGTCCGCCTCCACGCCTGGCGCGCTGTCTTCGACCACCCATTCCAGCAGCGCGCCGCGGCGGACGCAGCGCAGCTGTTCGGTGCCGCCGGCGTCGGTGTAGCGCAGCGTGTTTTCCAGCAGGTTGCCGAGCAGCTGCTGCAGGCGGCGTTCATCGCCATCCACCTGCAGCGGGCCGGCCTCGATCTGCGCCTGCACCTGCAGCTGCGCGCTGACAAAGCGCGCACGCATGCCGTCCAGCATGGTGCGCAGGATCACCGCCAGATCGACCGGTGTGCGCCGACGTCGGTCAGCGACACGTCGTACAGGTCTTCGATCAGTTGGCCGACCTGCTGGTGCAGCGACCCCAGTGAGTTAGGTGTCATCGGCCCGACGCTGTCCTGCAGCGCTTCCAGTTCGGCGCGCAGCACCGCCAGCGGTGTGCGCAGCGCGTGCGAGATGTCTGCCATAAACGCGCCCAGTGCGCGTTCGTTGTGCTCCAGCGTTGGCACACGGACAGGTTTGCTGTCAGGCCTGATCCGCGTGCACGGAACTCATGCGATCTTGCGACGAAGCACGCGAGCGATACTGCGCCATCCACGCCACAGACTGGCCGATACCGCCGAACGGAAAGACGTGCAGGCGGATATCTCCATGCGCGTCCGTCAGGCGGCTGGCGAGGCGATCAACAAAGCGATCCGGCCCTGCGTTGCCGAATAACTTGCCAATCGAGATGCCATAGTTCGATAGCACCGACGCGCAGGCGCCGACACCGCAGCTTGCCGCATAGCGTGCGAGTACGGCGACACTGGCAGGCCCAGGCACGCCCACACGCACCGGATGGGGGATGCCACGCGCGCGCAGCGCTTCCACCCATGTCACCACCATGTCCGCGTCGAACCCGAACTGCGTCACGATCAGGGGCGCCATACCGCGCTCTTGGATGCGGCGGCACTTGCGTTCCAGGACGTCCCATTGCTCTGCCGTGCGCATGATCGGATGTCCCTCCGGGTGGCCCGCTACGCCGATGGTACGAATGCCTGAGCGTTCAAACACGCCCGTCTCGATCAGCGACAAGCTGTCGGCAAACGGTCCCTTCGGAGTGGACGGATCTCCTGCGATCACGAAGCAGCGTGTGACGCCAGCCTCATCGACCAGGCGCGCGACGAATGCCTGCAGTTCCTCAGGCGCGCCGATACGACGCGCGGAAAGATGTGGCATGGGTTCGAAGCCGAGGCTGCGCACCAGTTGTGCTGCGGCCAGCCGCGCAGCGTCGTGTTGGCCTGGCAGGTAGGGAATGAACATGCTGGAGCCAGGCAGGAGCCGCGGCGCCGCTTTGGTCAGCGCACCGATGTCCTTGACGCTGACCTCCAGCGAATAAGCATCGGTGATGGCACGAGTGTGGCTGGGCATGTCGATGGAAATCACGGGTCTTGCGGTCTTTTCATGATGATGGGGTGGCATCGGCGCGGCGCGATGATCAAACGGGAAGGGAAGCTGAAATCCAGCTATGGTCGCCGCTAGCTGACGGAAGGCTTAGAGCAGCTGACAAAACGACTGTGCTCACCGCCAGGCGGCCGCGGCCGATGCTCGGAATCGGCATGTACCACGCGGACACTGCGGTTCTGAGCACGCCGTCCGCGCCCACCTGACGACTGCTCGCTACGTTTTGTTAGCCGCTCTCAGTCGTCCTGCGCGTCATTGCCATAGAACTGCACGCCGAGTTGAATGCGCTTGCGACCGCTGTCCACACGGTGGCGATTGGTATCGCGCAGGGAGTACACGCAGCCGCAGTATTCCTGCTGATAGAAGTTTTCGCGCTTGCTGATCTCGATCATGCGCGAGGCACCACCGCCCTTGCGCCAGTTGTACTCCCAGTAGATCAGGCCGGGATACTTGGCCGCTGCGCGGACACCGCAGTCGTTGATTTGCTGCATGTTTTTCCAGCGCGAGATGCCCAGCGAACTGGTGATCACCGGAAAGCCATGTTCGTGGGCATACAGCGCGGTACGTTCAAAGCGCATGTCGAAGCACATCGTGCAACGCACGCCGCGCTCAGGTTCGTTCTCCATCCCGCGCGCCCGCTCGAACCAGTTGTCCCGATCGTAGTCGGCATCGATGAAGGGCACGCCGAACTGTTCGGCAAAACGCACGTTTTCGTCCTTGCGCAACTCGTATTCCTTGCGCGGATGAATGTTGGGGTTGTAGAAAAAGATGGTGTAGTCGATGCCGGAGGCGAGCATGGCCTCCATGACCTCGCCAGAGCACGGCGCGCAGCACGAGTGCAGCAATACCTTGGTATGGCCGTCAGGCAGTGGAAGTGGCGTGCGCTCGGTAGTGGCGTTCATCAGTTGGGTCCTTGTGTGTAGGCGCTGGCACTGGCTGGCGCGCGCGCCAGTTCGATAAAGGCGCGCAGGTAATCGATCGCGATGTCCGTCGCGCGTGCGCCCAGATAGATCTGCTTGGGGATGCCGCGCGCGCCCAGCCGCACCGGCGCCACGTCCATCCGGGCGGCATATTCCTCCACCAGCCAGCGCGGCATGGCCGCCACACCGCGGCCACTGGCGACCATCTGCATCATGATATCGGTGGTTTCGATGGCCTTGTGGCGCCGCGGCGTGACGCCGGCCGGCAACAGGAACTGGCTGTAGATATCCAGACGTTCGAGATCCACCGGATAGCTGATGAGCACCTCGCGGGTCAGCTGCTGCGGCTTGACGTAGGTCGCCGATGCCAGCGCGTGGCTCTTGGCCACGACCAGCACCTGCTCGTAGTCGAACACCGGCTCGAATGTGAGCCCTGGCTTGAACAGCGGGTCGGGCGTGACCAGCAGATCGATCTCGTAGCCGAACAGCGCGCCAATGCCACCGAACTGAAATTTCTGCTTCACATCCACATCCACGTCCGGCCACGTGGCCAGGTACGGCGCCACCAACTTGAGCAGCCACTGGTAGCAGGGATGACACTCCATCCCGATGCGCAGCGCACCGCGCTCGCCCTGCGCAAACTGCCCCAGCCGCTCTTCGGCCAGATCCAGTTGCGGCAGCACCCGGCTCGCCACTGCCAGCAAATACTGGCCGGCCTGGGTCAGGCGCAGGCTGCGTCCCTCGCGCAACCAGATGTCGGTGCCCAGCTGCTGTTCCAGCTTTTTCATGCTGTGGCTCAGCGCCGACTGGGTCAGATTCAGCACGCCTGCGGCGGCGGTCAGCGAGCCTTGTTGCTCGACCTGCTGGACGATGGTGAGGTGGATACGCTCAAGCACTCAAATGATCCGAATTCATGGATTGTTGAAATAACACCATTTTACTTCATCGAATGTGGGCCCTAGCATCAGGACACATTGTTCAGGCGCTGCCGTGACGACCGGACTCGGACCCAGACATGACCGATCGATTCGGGCCTAAACGTTACCAGCGTACTGCACGACTTCCCAACTGCTCAGGTTGATCCGCATGACTGTCAAAGTGCCACACCCACTTCGCGTCGTTGCAGTCTCCGGCGGGATGCAACGCCCTTCCAAGTCTGTCGCCCTGGCAGAGCATCTGCTGGCGTTGATCGCCGAGCAGCTGCCGTGCGAACGCCATTTGGTCGAAATTGGGGCCTTGGCACCGCAGTTCGCTGGCGCGCCCTGGCGCTCACACCTGCCCGGCTCCGTGGAGCAGGCGCTTGCCCTGGTGGAGCAGGCCGACGTGCTGGTGGTGGCGACACCGGTCTACCGCGGTTCCTTCACCGGGCTGTTCAAGCATTTCTTCGATTTCATCGATCAGGATGCCTTGGTCGACACGCCCGTGCTGCTCGCCGCAACCGGTGGCAGCGACCGCCATGCCTTGATGATCGATCACCAGCTTCGGCCGCTTTTCAGTTTTTTCCAGGCACGCACCTTGCCGCTGGGCGTCTACGCGACCGACCGGGACTTCCTGGACTACCGCGTGCACAGCCAGGCGCTGGCCGAGCGGGCCAGTCTGGCAGTGCAGCGGGCATTGCCGCTGATCGAACTGACGCGGCATGCACGTTCCATCACCGCACAGAACGTGGCCGCAGCCTGAGGGCCAGCTCGCGGTGGCCAGGCCGGCAGATCCGTCGGCGAGCGGGCACCGATCCAACTGCCCGGTCTGCATGCCGCCGGCATTACCACCTGCGCAGCGACAGACGCGCATTCCCATCCTAGACACCAGGCATCAGCTCGCAATGACTCAAGACTTGAACTTCACCATCAAGAGCCTGCGCTTCGATGAGGATTACCGCCCCTCGGCCACGACGCGCAACACGACGAACTTCGCCAACCTGGCCAGGGGCCAGCGGCGTCAGGACAATTTGCGTAACACGCTAGCGATGATCAACAACCGCTTCAACGATCTGGCGCATTGGGATAACGCCAAGCGCGACCGTTATGCGCTGGAGCTGGACATCATCTCGGTCGAAATGAACATCGGTGAGCGCGCGCCGGACGATGCCTTTCCGTTGATCGAGATATTGAAGCCCACCATCGTCGATCAACACACCGGTGCGCGCATCGAGGGCATTGCCGGCAATAACTTTTCTTCCTATGTGCGCGACTACGATTTCAGCGTGCTGCTGCCAGCGCACAACCAAGACGCGTCGGGCTTCAACATCCCGGATGATTTTGGCGACCTGCACGGCAAGCTGTTCAAGCATTTCGTGCACTCGGCCGCCTACACCGCGCGCTTCCAGAAGCCGCCGGTCATCTGCATCAGCGTCTCCACCAGCCGGACCTACCACCGCACCGGAAACCGGCATCCCATCCTGGGCATCGAATACCGGCAGGACGCGTTTTCGTTGACCGATCAGTATTTCGAAAAGATGGGCCTGCAAGTGCGCTATTTCATGCCGCCCAACAGCGTTGCGCCCTTGGCGTTTTACTTCTTCGGCGACCTGCTCGGCGACTACACCAATCTGGAGCTGATCGGCACCATCGCCACGATGGAGACGTTCCAGAAGATTTACCGGCCAGAAATCTACAACGCCAATTCCGCAGCAGGGGCGATCTATCAGCCGAGCCTGAAGCATCAGGATTATTCGTCCACCCAGATCGTCTACGACCGCGAAGAGCGCAGCCAGCTCGCGGTGACGCAGGGCAAATTCACCGAAGAGCATTTCATCCGGCCCTACGGCAACCTTCTTGCGCAGTGGGCGTCCAGCCACGCTTCCTAATCAACCAGAACGCAAGACATCCCCATCATGACAAAGCTGCTCCCCACCTCCACCGCCGGTAGCCTGCCCAAGCCGTCCTGGCTTGCCCAGCCCGAAACGCTCTGGTCGCCCTGGAAATTGCAGGACACCGAATTGAGCGAAGGCAAACAGGACGCGTTGCTGCTGGCGCTGCAGGAACAGCAGCACGCCGGCATCGACATCGTGAGCGACGGCGAACAGACCCGCCAACATTTCGTCACCACCTTCATCGAGCACCTCAGCGGCGTCGATTTCGACAAGCGCGAGACGGTCAGGATTCGCGATCGTTACGACGCCAGCGTGCCGACGGTGGTTGGCGCGGTGAGCCGCCCGCGGTCCGTCTTCGTGGACGATGCCAAATTTCTGCGTCAGCAAACCCGTCAGCCGATCAAGTGGGCACTGCCGGGCCCGATGACGATGATCGACACGCTCTACGATGCGCACTACAAAAGCCGCGAAAAACTGGCATGGGAATTTGCCAAGATCCTGAATCAGGAAGCCAGGGAACTGGAAGCCGCCGGCGTGGACATCATCCAGTTCGACGAGCCCGCCTTCAATGTCTTCTTCGACGAGGTCAACGACTGGGGGGTCGCCACCCTGGAGCGCGCAGTGGAAGGACTCACCTGCGAGACCGCCGTCCACATCTGCTATGGCTACGGCATCAAGGCCAATACCGACTGGAAGCAGACCCTGGGATCGGAGTGGCGCCAGTACGAAGAGTCGTTTCCCAAGCTGCAGACGTCCTCGCTCGACATCATCTCGCTGGAATGCCACAACTCGCACGTACCGATCGATTTGATCGAACTGGTACGCGGCAAGAAGGTGATGGTCGGCGCTATCGACGTGGCAAGCACCACAATCGAAACGCCGCAGGAAGTGGCAGAGACACTGCGGAAAGCACTGCGCTTCGTCGATGCCGACAAGCTTTATCCCGCCACCAACTGCGGCATGGCACCGCTTGCCCGGCATGTCGCGCGCGGCAAGCTCCATGCGCTCAGTGCAGGTGCGCAGATCGTGCGTGGAGAGCTGTCGGCTTAGAGCAGCTGACGCAGCGTTGCGCGAAACGCTGCACGGGCGGGGCACAGGCACGGAATCGGTATGTGCCGTTTGCGCACGTTGTTCCAGCTGATCGTCAGCGGCTGTGCGCAGCCCTTGCGCGAAGTGCTATCGCGCCATCGCCATGCATGGCGCACCGCTGCAGGCCAACGCCTCCCGGCGCACCGCGCATGACACGCGCAACGACCTTAGCCAATGCGCTGCCGGCTCCGGCCTGCCTGCAACGCAGTCAGCAACGGCACCAACACCGAGGTGACGATCACCGCACTGGCCACCAGCGCAGTGGCCGCCGGCGCGGCCGGTGCGAACTGCGGCGCCATGCCGGCAATCAACGCTGGGGTAGCCACTGCGGCACCCGCGGTGCTCGAGGCGGCGACTCCGGCGGTGCCGTCGCCGCCGCCGAGCCAGCGGTCGGCCAGCAGCAAGGGCAGCCCGGTGATCACGATGACCGCCACGCCCAGCAGCACTCCGCTCGCGCCGGTGTGAACAATTGTCGACAGATCCAAGGTGTTGCCCAGCGCGAAGCCGAAGAAAGGCACCAGCGTCTGGGTCGCCTGCGCGAAGAACTGGCGCAATTGCGCATCGAGATTGCCGAGCGCAAAGCCGAGCAACAGCGGCAGCACTGCGCCGACGAACAGCTGTGGTTCGAACGTGGCCAGGCCGCTGGCGCCCAGGATCAGCATGGAGATCAGCGGGCCGGATTCCAGCGACATCAGCACCACGGCACCCGCATCTTCACTGCTGCCGTATTGCTGCATCAACGCTGCATAGAGTCCGCCGTTGGTCATGTCCATCGCCGCGACCAGCGCCAGGACCGACAGACCGGTCAACGGCCCGCTCGGGATACCGCCGATGGGGAGCAGCGGCGCGCACACGACGGCGACCAGCCAGGCCACCGCGATCTTGGTCAGCACCAGGCTGCCGGAACGGCGCAGCACGCGGCCGGATGCGCGCAGCTGGATGGTTGCCCCCATGCAGAAGAACCACACCGCCAGGATCGGGACGGTGCCGCTGATCAAGCCGTTGCTGAAAGATCCCAATGTGCTGCCGGCCTGTGGCCAGAGCGTGTGGCACAGCGCTCCGAGGAGCAGGGGGACCAACATCATCCCGCCAGGAAGTCGCTCTACCGTGGCCTTGATACGCATGCGCGATCCAGTGAGCGCGTAACGCCGCGCGGGGCGGGCAGCATTGCGCAGGCGCCAGCGCGCATGCAGATCCCGGCGCGAACGCATGCGGCCGCATGCGAAAGCGCCAGTGATGGCAGCAGCCATCACCGGCGTTTACTCACGTTGCTCAGTCATTGACCTGCAACTGCAACCGCAGCAAATCGCCTTCCACCACCGGATACGGGGCGGTGCTGACGTCGGTGCGCTTCATCTTCGAAGAGGCGAACACCAGTTCCAGCGCATCCATCGGCTGCCATTCGACGCCGGCTTCCACTTCGTCCAGACGCATGCGCGGGGCATTGGTGTCGAACGTGGAACCGCCGCGGTAGCTCTGCCATTTCACGTACGGCAACAAGGTGCCGTAGGTGACGTCGTGCTTGAACATGGCCTGCACATAGCCGCCGCTCAGCGAACGGGTGCGGATGCGGCGCTGGGCCACATCCAGTTCCGGGCCACGGCCCACCGTCCATTCAGCCTGCAGGCCGAACGGCTGCGGGTAGTAGATGATGTGCGCGGCCACGCGCTGGTCGGTGTAGCCAGTGGGGGCGGTGATGGCCGGAGTGAAACTGAGGCCGCCGATGTTCACTGCCGCCGCCGTCGGCACGAAGCGGCCGGCGTAGGCGTCGGCACCCACTTCCAGATACTGGCCGTTGGCGAACTTGAACGGGTAGGTGGCGTGCACCACCGCGTGCATGCTGTCGTTACGCTCGGCGCGGTTGGCGCCCTGGCCATTGTACACACCGGCACCGATCACGCCGTAATCGCCCGAACCCTTCGATCCCGCTTGACCAGGTCCTGGAACCGGCCCTTGGCCACGGTGGGGCTGTAAAGAACACTGCACCGATATCGCGTTCGTCGCGCAGGCCGGAGTTGAGTGCGTCGGCGCGATCCAGCGAGAGGCGGTTTTGGCTGGATTGCAGGTTTTCCCAGCCGTACGGCATTTTCGACTGGCCCACACGCACGCGGTATTCGCGCTTCTTGTTGAAGAAGATATCGGCGTAGGCATCGCGCAGCTGCGCGAAGTTGGAGGTGGTCGAACCGGTCGGCGTGCTCGCGAAATCCGGCTGGAAATACAGCGACACGTGCTCGTTGAGATCGCCGCTGAGCACCAGACGCGCACGCCGGATACCCAGGCTCTGGTCGTCGCCGATAAAGCGGTCGCCGGGTGCGCGCAGATCTTGTGCATCACCGCCGATGCCCTGCTTGTAGCGAATCTGGGTGTAGCCGCGCAGGCAGAGTTTGTCGTACCACTTCTTGGCAGTGTCGCCGGACTTGGCCGGCGCTGGCGCTGCGACCGGGGTAGCAGCAGCCGGCGTGGCCTGAGCGATGGCGGTGTCGGCGGGCGTGGCGGCGCCTGGCGCAGGCGGCAGCGGTCGTGCAGGCGCGGCCGGCATCGCCGATGCCGGCAGCTTGCCGTTTTCGTCCACCTGCACGAAGGTGCCCAGCTTGTCGCGGCCCGGCGCCGGCTCGGCGAAGATCTGCTTGGTCTTGCGGTCGACGTATAGTTCCAGCTCGGCGGCGAGCGTGCTGCCGCTGGCGCTGAGTGCGCACAGCGTAGTGGCGAGATTGCGTTTTTTCATTGGTCCGGCTCGTGCAGGGGAAACGCGTCGGCGGCTACGTCGATCCGGTGCTGTCAGAGAGCGGCTGCACGGCGTGCAAGCGCCTGCCAGGGCGCCGGTCGTCCGGACGTAGCAGCCATGGCAGCAGTTATATTTCGATTTGAAGTCAGTTCGGTGACGTCGGCGGACGTCCCTGTCGCGGCGATGGCAGTTATGCGACCAGTGTGAGGCGAGCCCAGCTGCGCGCCGCGCGGCGGAGGTGGTCCAGTCGAACTGCATGCGGGGACGCGTGGTCGTGGCATGGCGCAGATCGCGCACCGCCATTCGCGCTTTCGACATTGCGCATCGCCGATGGCTGCGCGGCATTACGCGCAGGATTCGCCAGGGTGTGTGGATGCGGCGGTGTGGGCCTGCGCCACCATCGTGTTTCGGCAAGCCCGCGCGTAGTGACAGCGCAGCTGCACGTTCACGTTGCCATATGCGGCGCCGGGAGTGCGTCGCACAGTGTCCAGGCTGCCCGAGCGTCCAGCGCTATCAGCAAACCAGTGCTTCATCGGCTCGATCACAGCGCCACGCGCAGGCCAACCGAGCTGTGCGCGTTCGTCGATTGGCTGCTATCAAGGCGCCACCGCCGATCGCCTCGCCCGATGCACTTGGCACAGCGTGCTGACGATGATCGCGACACACGCAGCCACGCCGGCCGACTGATCATCGCTGTCGGTCGCAGGCGGTGGCGCACGATCAAGTTCGCCGTGATCGCAAACGGTCACGGCAAACCTTCTCAACGACGAGCGAAGCACTGCGTGCCAAACGGCGCGCCAGCGCAGTGGTACCGGCCGCGACTCAGCCCGCTGCGAGCGCTGCAGCCACTGCATCACGCAGCGGGGTGGTGGAGCGACCACTCAGCCGGCTCAGCGTGTGGCTGTCATCGAACAGGTCGCCGCCGCGCGAGGCCGCCGAGCACTGCGCCAACACCTGTGCGAAGCCAGCCGGCAGGCCGATCTGCACCAGCGCTGCCGCGTAATCGGCTTCCGGCAGATCCTGATAGGCCACCGGCTTGCCCGACTGCTGCGCCACTTCGGCGGCGTACTCGGCCATCGTGAAAGCGGTATCGCCAGCCAGCTCGTAGACCTGGCCGGCCTGCGGGGCATCGGCGGCCAGCACTGCTGCAGCGGCCGCGGCATAGTCGGCGCGCGTGGCGGCGCTGATCCTGCCTTCGCCGGAACTGCCGATCACCGCGCCGTGGGCGACTTCGGCGGCGATCGAGCCGGTGTAGTTCTCGGTGTACCAGCCATTGCGCAGCAACGCGTGCGGCACGCCGCTGTCGCGCAGCAGCGCCTCGGTGGCCACATGCTCGGCGGCCAGCGACAGCGTACTGGTATCGGCATGCAGGATGCTCGTATACGCCAGCAGCTCCACCCCGGCGCGCTTGGCCGCCTCGATCACGTTGCGGTGTTGCGGCACGCGCTGGCCCACCGCATTGGACGACACCAGCAACACCCGGCCCACGCCAGCGAAGGCCGTGTGCAGGCTGTGCGGGATAGCGTAGTCCGCCTGACGCACCGCGATGTCGCGTTTTGCGAACTCAACCAGTGACGCGGTGTCCCGAGCCGTTGCTACGATGCGGCCCGCAGGCACATGCCCGAGCAGCGCTTCGACAACCAGCGCACCCAACTGACCGCTGGCGCCGGTGACAAGAATCAAAGGTGAAGCAGATGTCATGACGCGTTCCTTTAGGTTCTTATAAGAGATTTGATCTACTATCTAGACCTCTGTGTCCGCCAGCATGATGTCAGCGCCGCTCGGACCTCCGCAAGGAGGCAATTTTGCTCCCCCTGGTTACCGTGAGATACCCCTGTGAATGCGATTGCCCTGTTCCCGCCGCCGTCGTCCCTGGAAGGTCCCTTCGATGCCACCAAGTGCCCCGTGCGCGATGTGCTCGACCAAATCGGTGACAAGTGGACCCTGCTGATCCTGCTGACGCTGATCCCCGGCCCGTCCCGTTTCAGCGCCATCCAGCGCGCGGTACCGGACATCTCCAAGCGCATGCTCACCCAGACCCTGCGCAACCTTGAGCGCAACGGCATGATCACCCGCAAGGTCTACGCCACCAAACCGCCGAGCGTGGAATATGCGCTCTCCAAGCTGGGCATCGCGCTGCTCGGTCCGGTCTCGCAGCTACTCAACTGGGCGGGTGAACACCACGCCGACATCCGCGCCGCCCGCGAACGCTTCGATCGCGCGCAGCAGACGGTGGTCACGCTGGATCGTGATGAAGCGATGGCATAGCAGGCATCCTGCAATGTGAGTCGATGCGTTGCCGTGATCGAGCGGCGCTTGGCTGCGCATCGGCTTGACGCCTTGCAGGCAGAAACCCGATGACTGATCGCTTCAGAGCCATTGCCGCTGTGTCGCCAAGGCAGTAAAAGCCCGGCTTGGGCGTTTCGACGACCTGCCGATGAATCAACCTGCTCGCGACATCCTGCAGGCACGTCTCCCCACCCGCTCATAGCCAGCGTCCAACACGCGCGCAGAATTCCGCATAGACGCCAGGAAACCGGACACTCAACTGCCGTTCCTCCGGCCTGATCTGAAAGCGCGTCACGTAAAGCACAAACAGCGCGACTGCCAGGAGTGCCGCTGCGTGGTGCAAATACAACGTCCAGCCCAGCAGGATGAAGGCGTGACCGAGATACATTGGATTTCGGCTGTAACGATAGACGCCGCCAGTAATCAGTTGGGTTGCCAGCGCCGGCCTCAGTGGATTGACAGTCGTACCCGCGCGCTTGAACGCAAGCTTGGGAACGCCATTGAGCGCGACGCCGACACACCCCAGTACAACCGCCACAGGTGTGCGCAGTGGTAGCGAAAATGAAACCGCTGGTACCAGACGCGTGATGGCAAACGCAGCAAGGCCTAGCAACACCATCACGACTGGCGGTGGGATCTTTGTTTCAAGCCAATGCATCGTTGCGGTCGATGATATGTTTCCTCAACGCGTCTGCTCTGAGCTGCCGGATGCATCGGAGATGACGTTGGGTCAGTCTACGGATCTGATCTCGACACCGACTTGAGGTGCCGATTGCGCATGGAAATCCAGATCCACGCCACTCCGGCGCCGAGAAGATTGCCCACCAATCCACCGACCACCCATCGGTCGTCGAGGACGTGTGCCACCACCGCGCCTGCGACAAAACCGGTAAGGCCTAGGCCTGCAACGTTACGCTGCTCACTCCGCCATTGCGCCTGCCTGGCACGCTCGAGGCGCAAGGCCTCCTGCTCCGCAGGATCCCGCGTCAATATCGCCTGAGCTATCGCATCAGCTTCCGATGGTTTCATTGTCGTCACTGCGCCGATTGTTGAAGTGATTGGCGATGTTACGTTAGGGCACTTGCTTGCGCCCAAATGACGCCACCGACGAAAACTCTGCGCGAACAGCGGGCGTACATAGCCGCCACGCCAATGCTGCGTGTATGCCGCCGATTGCCAGTGCACCCACGCCGGTGAGAACCACCGCCATCTGCCGGGTGGCCTGCAAACGTGCCTGCAGTTGTGGCCACTCCGGGCTTTGCAGCGCATCGGCGGGCAACAGCGTTTGTACGCCGTCGAACAACGGCCCGATCAACGCCAGCCCGCCGAAATTAAGTAGCCCGGTCACCAACAACACCGCCACGAAGCCGATTCTTGCCCACTCGCGCCGCTGTAGCAGCGCCCAACTCAACCCGGAGAAGGCCGCTGAAAGCACCATCCCGGCGACAGAGAGCGACATCGCGTGGTCGATCAGCCACTGCCACGAGGGGGGCAGGGTGATGCCTTCTGGCAGTCCTAACGATGCTGCATCTGGCGTCAGCGCGATCATTGCGATCTGCACCAGATTGGCCAGCGCACTGACCACCCCCAGGAACAACGAGACCCACGCCAACGGGGTTACGAAGCCGCCGCGCTGCTTTGCCGATGCTGGTTGCATGGCGCTCATTGCAGCGATGCGATGTGGGCGGCCACCATCCCCCGACCAGGAGGATCCAGCGCAGGTTGCAGTTGCGCGTACCACGCAGGCACTGCGTCGGCTGGCAGGCATTCGCGCAACAGCGCTGTGCTGCGCTCAAGAAAGGCTTCGAGAAACGGCAGCCCGCGCACGTACAGGAAGTGGCTGTCGGTCATCGACATGCCGGCATACGCTTCGCGCAACCATTCCAGGTGCGGCAGCGCGTGCGCACCGTGGCCGGCACGGGTGAGTGCGGTGAGGAAGCTGGTGCGCGCGATGGCGGGCGAGGTCGATCGCTCCTGCGCGTTGAGATCATCGAACGTCAGCAACCACTGCGCACCACGATCGATCTCGTTGCACATCACCGAGGTGGTCGCCAGCTGCAGGGCGTTGTGGGCGGTGGGCTCCAGCGCGCATAGCGCCAGCCAGTACGGATAGGCTTCGCGATAGCGGTCCAAGGCGCTCAACGACAGGGCACACAGGCGCTGCGCGTCCGCACCGAGGTGTAGCTGCGCTTGCGCGGCGTTGTAGGCTTCGATGTGGTCGCTGCGCTGAAACGCCGTCAGCGCCGGCTGCAGTGCGGGGTCGATCTCGGCTGCCGCCGCCTCCGACGCGTCTACGGCAGCGGCAGGTGCTGCGGTCGGTTCTGTGCGCGGCGTGCTTGCCGCAGCGCTCTTGCGTCCAAACAACCGGTCCCACAGGCCCATCGCGTTTCCCTTCCCTGCGCCAGTGGTGAGTGGAAGCGCCGCCATGCCGGCGGCGCACCGGTCATGCGGCGGACCGATGCAGCGGTGCACGCGTGGCGATGGCGCGTTACCGATCCTGCACCAAGCTTAGAGCCACTCGCGTAGCAACAGGTGAGTGCGAAGCAACTGGATTGCGCGCTTGGTTGCTGCGCGCTCTGGCCATGATTGCGCAGGCGCAGCTAAGAGCAGCTAACAAACCGACTGCGCTCACCGCCAGGCGGGCGCGGCCGGTGCTCGGAATCGGCATGTACCACGCGTCCACTGCGGTTCTGAGCGCGCCGTCCGCGCCCACCTGACGGCTGCTCGCGACGTGTTGTTCGCCGCTCTAAGGACACGCGCAACGCCCGGGCGCTGCGCGCGTCGTCCCTTTGCATCGAAGGACCGCCACCCGCAGCTCCACCGGATTCAGGGCTTCACTTGCGCATTGAACAGCTTGAGGATGCGCTTGTACTCGTCCAGCCACGAATCGGCACGCGTAAAGCCGTGGCGTTCCAGGGGGTACAGTGCCAGCTGCCAGTTGTCCTTGTGCAGCTCCATCAGCTTCTGGGTCATGTCGACCGAGTCCTTGAAGAACACGTTGTCGTCGATCATGCCGTGGGCGATCAGCAGATGGTCGCGCAGGCCCTCGGCGTAGTTGATCGGCGAGGAGGTCTTGTAGGCCTCCGGATCCAGCTCAGGCGTGTTGAGGATGTTGGAGGTGTATTCGTGGTTGTACTGCATCCAGTCGCCGACCGGGCGCAGCGCCGCGCCGGCCTTGAAGGTGCCGGGGCTGCGGAACAGCGCCATGTAGGTCATGAAGCCGCCGTACGAACCGCCATAGATGCCGGCGCGCGCGCGGTCGCCCTGTTTGGTGGCGACCAGCCAGTCCAGCCCGTCCAGATAATCTTCCAGCTCGGTGTGGCCCATGTTGCGATAGATCGCGGTGCGCCAATCGCGGCCGTAGCCTCTGGAGGCGCGGTAGTCCAGATCCAGCACGATGTAGCCCTGCTGCACCAGCAAGTTGTGGAACATCTGCTCGCGGAAATACGGCGTGTAGCGCTCGGAGACGTTCTGCAGATAGCCGGCGCCGTGCACGAACATCACGATCGGATACTGCTTGCCCGGCTCGGGAGTGGTCGGCCCGTAATACTTGCCCCACACCGTGCCGGCACCGTGTTTGGACGGCACTTGCACGTACTGCGGCGCAATCCACGGCTGCGCCTTGAATGCGGGCGTACGCGTGTCGGTGAGCACGGTGGCCTGGCCACCGGTGGCCGGCACCACGGCCAGTTGCGTCGGCAGATAGCTACCCGAGTAACTCACCAGCAACTGCTGCCCGTTCGGCGACAGGCTGAAGCCTTCCACGCCGTTCAATGCAGTGACTTCGGTGAGCTGATCGTTGCGCAGGTCGAGCTTGCAGACTTCGTAATCGCCCGGCCATTTCTGGTTGCACAGGAAGAACATGCCGCTGCCATCGGCGCTGGGCACCGGCATCGACACTTCCCATTTGCCGCGGGTGCGCTGGCGCGGTTTGCTGTTGCCTTCCATGGTGTACAACTGCGAATAGCCGGATTCTTCCGACAGCAGCCACAGCGTGCGGTTGTCGGGCAGCCAGCCGAAATCGTTGAAGTCCCAGTTGATCCAGGCGCTATCGCTCAGGCGGTGACGCGGCTGCAGCTTCGCGTTGTCCAGGTCGACGCTGGCGATCCAGCGGTCCTTGTTGTCCACCGCGCGAATTTCCACTGCCACGTTGCGGCCGTCGTCGCTCCAGTGCACTGCCGGCCCGCTGCCGTCGCCATTGCTTTCCACACGTACCGCGCGGTTGCCCTTGAGTGCGTCGCGCTTGGCGGCCTTGCGCAATGCGGCCAACGGGTCGGTGGCAATGCCGGGCAGGGGGTCGAAAGACAGTGACTTGGCCGTGCCCGCACTGACATCCACCAGCCACAGCGCGTGCGCCACCGATGCATTGCGGCCGACGCGGGTGCGCACTTCCTGAAATTCTTCGTAGCCGGATTCGGTGACGTATTTGGGCATTTTGCCGGCCTGCCCTTCTTCGGCGTTCGTGGCCTGGGTCACCACCAGCAGATGGCGGCCGTCCGGCGACAACGCGCTATCGACGATCTCCACCTCATCGCCCAGATACACCGGCGCTGCCGCACGCGTGGCATCGGCGCGGCGCCAGGCGTCGTCCTGCGTGCGCAGCGCGTCGCGTTGCTCCTTGTCGCGGCGCAAGGTGGCCAGCGTGGCCAGTTGGTGCTCGCGCAGCACATCGGGTTTGGGGGCGGCGTCAGGGTCGCGCTCGGCCTTGACCACCGCCACCTGCGCGGTGCCCCCATCGGCGCGCCAGTGGTACCAGTTGTTGCCCGCGCGCCAGATCGCACCGCCGTCGCTGGCGAACTGCGGACGCGATTCGATCTCGTTGCTGCGGGTCAGCTGGGTCAGCGCACCGGAGCGCAGATCGCGCAGGAAAATGTCCCCGTTCCGTGCGAACAGCATGCGCTGACGGGTGGCGTCGTAGCTCGGGTTTGCCGCATCCAGGCCGGCGCGCGCGGTGTCGGCCACGCGTTCGGCCGTGCCGCCGGCAGTGCTCTGGCGATAGGTGTCGCGCACCGGGCTGCCGGCGCGCTTGAGCAGGTATTGCACCTGTTTGCCGTCCCATTGCCACCAGGCCTGGTCCACAGACGGCCCGATCCAGTCCGGGTCGGCCATCGCCTGTTCGATGGTGAGCGGGGCGGCAGACTGCGCATGCGCAGCGGCGGCCAGCAGCAGAAGGGTCAACGGCAACAATCTGGGCATCGGACACGGCGGGACGCAAAGGACAGCGCGCAAGCCTAGCAGTTCGCCTCCGCAGCGGGCTTGGGCCACAGGTCATGCGTACGTGGCGATGTGCAGTGCGGGCGACAACCAACAGCTCGCGATTAGTGGCCACGACCATACCCAGCGCTGTGCAAGGCGTGCAGTGCAGGCGAGCGCAGCGCGTGGCACCAGCGAGGTGCGATGCGACAGCGAAAAAATGAATTCTTCAACGCTACTGGGCTGGCGAAGCCACGCGTGCGCGTGCCGGGCTGGCACAAGCGCAGACGCATCCGGGGAAATTTCGCAGGACTCTGGAAAACGTAGCCGTGCAGAGACATCGCACGACAGCCATCACACCCACAGCGAGCCGGTGCATCGCAGCGGAACCTCTGAACAACGCGTGGCGTTACGAGCGAACCTGGGATTCCGCTTGATCGCGGCGGTCGCTCATGCTGCAAATCAATGACTTGCGAGTTATGGAGACTGCCCCAGCGACTGATCGTAAGCTGGCGAAACAGTTGTTCCGAGGTTTCCTGGGCGCTGCCACGCCGGTGGAGTATCTCCGACCGGCGAGCAGATGATTTGCCGTGCCGCACAACGCGCACGCCGCCTACACACATGTGCAAGCCATCGACACAAGACGCGCTCGCCGCGGTTTGCCGCAGAGGGAACTTCCCGACTTGCCAGCAGCGCGGGTGGCGGACAAGCTAGCGTGCTCTTGCGACCGACGGTTTTCATGTCCAGCCTGCCTGCTCCCCCTATTTCCCATCCGATGGCTGTTGGTGCGCTCGACCGGCCGCTGGCCTGGCGCGCGGGGCAGTCGGTCGATCTGGCCACCTTCATCGCGCATGTGCACGGTCTGGCGCAGCAGCTGCCTGAAGGTAGCCATGCAGTGAATTTGTGCGAGGACCGCTACCGTTTCATGGTGGCGTTCTACGCGTGCGCGCTGCGCGGGCAGGTATCGCTGCTGCCATCGTCGCGTGCACCTGCGGTAGTGGGCGAAGTGCAGGCGCGCCACGCCGATGCGTACTGCCTGGGCGATCTGGACCTGGAGCTCGCGCCGCCGCGGTATTGGCAGCTGCCTGCCGAATTGCCGCAGGCTGCGGGCCCGATTCCACAGTTGGCCGACGACGCGCTGGTGGCGATCGGTTTCACCTCGGGCACCACCGGCAGCCCGCAACCCAATCCCAAGACCTGGGGCAGTTTCCTGACCAGCACGCGCCAGGATCTGGTCGCGCTGGAAAGCCTGTGGGCGCACACCGACGCTGTGCCGCACGTGGTCGCCACGGTGCCGCCGCAGCACATGTATGGCATGGAGTTGTCGGTGCTGCTGCCGATGGTGACCACCCTGGCAGTGCACGCCGAGCGCCCGTTCTTCCCGGACGATGTGGCGCGTGCGCTGGCCGATATTCCCGCGCCGCGTGTCTTGGTGACCACGCCCGTGCATCTGCGTGCGTTGGTCGAATCCGGCGTGGCACTGCCGCCGCTGGCCGGCATCGTGTCGGCCACTGCACCGATGGCGCCGGAAATCGCCGCTGCGGCCGAAGCGCGTTTCGGTGGTGAAGTGCGCGAGATGTTCGGCTCCACCGAAACCTGCGTGTTCGCCGTGCGTCGCACGGCGCTGGAAGCGGCATGGACGCCTTTGCCCGGTGTGCGCCTGGAAACGCAGGCCGCAGGCACGCTGGTGCATGCGCCGCATCTGGCCACACCGGTGCTGCTGGCCGACATGATGGACGTGGCCGACGACGGCCGTTTTCAGGTACGCGGCCGTCAAGCCGATCTGCTGGAAATTGCCGGAAAACGCGCATCGCTGGCCGATCTCACCCGGCGCCTGCTCGCCATTCCCGGTGTGGTCGATGGCACCATCGTGCAACTCGCGCCCGACTCCGGCCAGGCGGTCGGCCGCATCGCCGCGCTGGTGGTCGCTCCCTCCCTGGACGAAGCCCAGGTGCTGGCCGCACTGCGCGTCAGCGTAGACCCGGTGTTCCTGCCGCGCCGTCTGCGCAAGGTCGCCGCATTGCCACGCAACGAAACCGGCAAACTGCCGCGCGATGTGGTGCTGGGCTTGCTCAAGGGTGAGTGAGGCTGGGTAAGCCCGTCTGCAGCTCGCTCACGCCGGCCAGATGAGAGCGGACGGCTCACTGGTCAAGCGCTGGATGCGCGCAGAGTTAGGCCGTGGGGAGCACGTCTGTTGGTGGGTCCGGCTTCGGTCGGTTCGCTTGCATGCGGTCGGCTTCGGGAGTCGTCATCGCCGTTGCTGGGTGCGGCAACTTCGTTGCGTCGCCCTTGTACGTCATTGCCGCGCTGCGCGTGTTGCATTTGGCTTCGCTGGCAACCCGCACCGGGCATCGTTGGGCAAGCTCCATCTGGCAAGCTGTGGCACACTCGGTCCAGGCGGCAGTGCTGGGGAGCATGGTTGCACCATCCAACCTTTTTCGGCCGCTCACTGCCTGACAACTCTTCGAGCCGAAGAGTGCTTTGCAACTCGGTTTAATTCAGGCGTTAGGCGGTAGGACGGATCTTTGAGGGGGATTGATGCCATACGAGCTAAAGGATCGCTTGGTCATTGGGGTTGCATCGAGTGCTGTGTTCGATTTGCGGCACTCGGATGCCGTGTTCAGGAGCCAAGGCGAGGAACAGTATCGGAAGTATCAGGAAGAGAACCTGGGCTCCCCGCTGCCTAAGGGAATAGCTTTCCCCTTCATAAAGCGCCTTCTTGCGCTCAACGACCTCAGCCCAGATCCCACGGATCCTTTGGTCGAGGTCGTGCTTCTCTCCCGCAACGATCCAGATACTGGCCTGCGGGTGATGAAGACTATTGAGCACTACGGCCTAGGGATGACAAGAGCGATCTTCATGCAGGGGCGGTCGCCCTACGAGTACATTCCTGCTCTCAACATCGCACTCTTCCTGTCTGGACATAAGCCAGATGTCGAGGCTGCAATTGGCCTTGGCCATCCCGCCGGGCAAGTGCTCGATTCAGAGTTTGACGATGATGAAGATGATAAGACTCTTCGCATAGCGTTCGACTTCGATGGTGTCCTCGCGGGGGACGAATCAGAATCGGTGATGCAAGCCTCCGGTCTCTCGGCGTTCCACGACCACGAAGTGAAGAACGTGATGCAGCCTCACAATCCCGGGCCGCTTAAAGAGTTCTTGGTTCGGGTGTCAAAGATTCAGTCCGTTGAGGAGGTGCACCGGGAGCAGAATCCCGATTACCAAAATCGAGTCCGCGTTTCTATCGTAACTGCACGTAATGCCCCCTCCCACGAGCGCGCACTTAAAACTCTTAAAAGTTGGGGCGTCATGGCAAACGATGCATTCTTTCTCGGCGGAATTGAGAAGGGCAAGGTCCTCGGAGTGCTGAAGCCGCACATCTTCTTCGATGACCAGTCTGGCCATCTGGAGTCGGCAAGCGCGGTTGCCCCTTCGGTTCACATTCCCTTCGGCGTCACAAATCAGCCGAAGCTCGGTGGTGAGTCGCCTGCAGTCTAACAACTCATGTACGGACTCCCATTGCAATAGCGCACAGCGTGAGCGTCGATGGGCGAAGCGGATCGGTTGCAGTCGTATAGACGGCCTTGGGTTGCGCATTGAGTGCTCGGGCCATCATGAAATCCGCAGAATGATGGTCGTCTCTGCCTGGCGCATGCCGCGTCCCGCACTCCGCAATGCGCGTGTCAGTGGATCGCCGGCCTGCGGGTCGTCCCGGGCGGCAGCATCCGCACGTACAGCATCCTTCAGCCATGCACCCCATCGATCTCCACCGCCAGCTCATCGCGGCAGATCACTGCGTGCAGCAGCAGGCGTGGCACCGCGTCGCCGAAGCGGGCGTCCAGTGCCTGGGCGACCTTGGGCAGGTCGTCGCGTTCGCGCACATAGACTTTCAGGCGGGTGCCGGCACCGAACTGCGCGGGTAACGCCGACGCGTGCAGGCGCGCGGCGCCGAGCAGGGCGTCGAAGTTGGCGAAGGTTTCTTCCAGCTGCGCCAGCAGTTGGCCGGTGTGCATCGAGGCGTGGCCCACCACGGCCGCGGTGCCTGACAACAGCAGCGGCATGTCGCTGCCGGCCGGCGGCAACATGGCGCGCGCGAAACTCGGCGGCTGCGGGCCGTACTGGCGCGGGTAGTTGTAAGCGCTCACCTGCCGCGGGTTTTCCAGCGGCATACCGGCATTGGCGGCCGCCAACCAGTAAATCTGGATGATGCGCTCGTCATCGCAACGGCCCACGGCGGTGGCGGCCGGCAATTGCGCCGTGTCGAATGCGCCCAGTCCGCGTGCACGGCCCACGCAAAACTGGCGGTAACGTTCGCGGTCGCCGCTGCCCAGGGTGATGGCGTCCAGGTAATTCCAGATACGCAGCAACCGCGGCGTCTGGCTGCCGCTGACAAAGGCGGTGATTTCCGCATACGCCTTGGCGGCGGCTTCTTCGATATCGAGGTCCTGCTCGTCGATCTCGATCACGCCAAAATGCAAATGACCGTCGCTGGACCAGGCGATATTGCCCTCGCGGCCGCTGCGCACCGGCGCAGCGGTGCGCCAAACTTCCAGCACGCTGGCCTGATACGGCTGCAACGGCACGCGCAGATAGCGCGGGTCGTGCAGGCGCGGCGCCGCATCGCCGAAGCCGAACACGGCCAGCACCTGCGGGTCGGCCAGCAACACGCCGGGGTCGGTCTGGTCAACATAGTCGACCTGCAGGCGGGGATGGCGCACGGCGTGCGTGGTCTGGGCCTGGGAAGCGGTCATTGAGCGTCTCGTTGTTGCGTGTCGCGTTGCAAGGTGTCGCCCTCGAAGCCGAGCTTGGCCTGGCGCCGGCGGTGGCGCCACGACTGCCAGGCGCGCGGTAGCATCGACAAAGTGGTGAGTGCGTACAGGGCACGGAAGGCGCGTAGGCGAATGCGGACTTTGGGGCTGTCGAACACGTCGCCGGCCAACATTGCCACCACCGCCTGTTCCACCTGCCAGGTGTTTTGCGGCTGCGCGAACAAGGTGCGCATGGTGGGTGAGGTGAAGCGGTAGATGAACCACTTGAATTCGTCCACGCCGCGGGTCAATTCGCGTTGTAAGGCACGCTGCAGTTTCGCTTCCGACTGCGGGGCGCGTAGTGCGGCATCCACCATGGCTGCGCCGCGTTCGGCGCCGTGCATGGCCAGAAACACGCCGGAGGAAAACATCGGGTCGACGAAGGTGTAGGCATCGCCCAGCATCAACCAGCGCGGCCCTGCCATGCGCGTGCATTCGTAGGCGTAATTGCCGGTGGCATGTACCGGTGCCACGCGCTCGGCGTCGAGCATGCGCGCGTTGAGTTCGGGATTGAGCGCCAGCGTGCGCATCAAAAAGGCCTCGCTGTCGCCCTTACGGGTTTTCATGTACTCGGGGTAGCAGACTGCGCCCACGCTCATGATGTCCTCCGGCAGCGGAATCAGCCACATCCAGCCATGCGCATGCCGGTAGATGCTGATGTTGCCGGCATCCTCGCCCGGGCGCCGCGTCACGCCGCGGAAGTGGCTGAACAACGCGGCCGATTGATGCTTGGCGTTGGCGCGTTTGAGCTTGAGGCGGGTGCCCAGAAAGGTATCGCGGCCGCTGGCATCGAGCAGATAGCGCGGGCGGAACTGCTGTACGCCGCCGTCGACCGTGCGTGCCTGCAGCAGCGGTTGTTCGCCGTCGAACGCGACCTGCTCCACGCTGACCTGTTCGCGTGCATCCACGCCCGCCGCGCGCGCGCGCTGGAACAACACCTGGTCGAATTGCGCACGCGGCACCTGGAAGGCGAAATCGGCCTTGGCATCGAGCGCGTGCGAAAAACGAAACGTGTTGTAGCCGCCGCTGTCGTTCGGGAAATCCGCGCCACGCTTGAGCACGCCGATGGCGCGCACATCGGCGAGCACGCCCAGGCGTTCGAGAATCGGCATGTTCATCGGCAGCAACGATTCGCCGATATGAAAGCGCGGATGCTGCTCCTTCTCGAGCAGGGTAACGGACCAGCCGAGCTCGGCAAGCGCGATGGCCGCAGTGCAGCCAGCCGGGCCGCCGCCGACGATCAGGACATCCGGACACTCCGGTCCGGGAGCCGGCCCGGCTGCCGGCATGGCGGTCGGGGTGTGGCGAACAGCGTTGGAAGTCATCCTGGAACGAACCTGCAGCGGGCGAGCGTCATGCAGTCATGATAACCTGCTCTGCCGCCCTGACAGCCCGCGGGCCGCCGATCCATGTGTGAACAACGCCGGCAGCACGTGCAGGCGTCGGTCAGACCGCGCGGCAGATGCTCGGATTGGCAGTGACGGCAACGTACACTACGGCCGACGCGACGCCCACGCACTCCGATGGTCGCCCGCGCTGCTGTTGCTTCTTCCCACTCTTGCCGCCCTACCCTGACCTGTGGAAATCCTGGATGTCCTCGCAAACCGCTGCCGAACGTGAACTGGCCGAACTCCTGGTCGAAAGTCTGAACCTGGAAGACGTCCAACCCGCCGACATCGATCCGGAGGCGCCGTTGTTCAACACCGGGCTGGGGTTGGACTCGATCGATGCGCTGGAACTGGCGCTGGCGATCAGCAAGCGCTACGGCTTCCAGCTGCGTTCGGACAACGACGAGAACCGTCGCATCTTCGCGTCGCTGCGCGCATTGTCGGCGCATGTCGAAGCCAACAAGACCGTCTGATCTGCCGACTGCGCCATCCCCCGACGCACCTGCATGGGTGCTGGGCATGGGCGTTCTGCTGGCGGTGGCGTATTCGCCGTTGGCGCATTGGGCCAATGCCAGTCACCGCCCGGAGGTGGCCGCCATCGCCGGTGGTTTGCTGGTGCTGATGGTCTTGATCGAACCGATGGTTGCGCGCCGGGCCTGGGCCTGGGCGCTGGCACTGCTGCTGCTCGCCGGATTGGGCGTGCTGTGGCATTCGCCGTACGCGATGGTGGTGCTGGCGGCGCCGCCGGTGGTGTTTACCGGTTGGGTCGCCTGGTTCTTCGGGCGCAGCCTGCGCCACGGCCGCACGCCGCTGATCACGCGCATTGTGGAAGGCCTGTACGGCCAGGCCGGCATGCCGGTCACGCCCGAACAACGCCGCTACACGCGCCGTCTCACGCTGGCCTGGGCATTGCTGCTGTGCGGCCTGACCCTGGCCAATCTGGTGCTCGGCCTGTGCGCCGAACCCAGCGGCGTGCTGACGCAGTTGGGCTATGCCTCGCCGCTGCCGATCAGCGATGCGCGCGCCTCGTTGTTCGCCAATCTGCTCTGCTATGGCGTGATTGGCGGTTTCTTCATTGGGGAATATCTATTGCGCGGCCGCTGGTTTCCACAGCGTCCCTATCGTAATCTGCCAGACTTCTTGCGTCAGATGGCGCGGCTCGGGCCGGACTTCTGGCGCGATCTGCTGCGCTGAGTGCGTGGCCAGGGGTAGCGACGTACGTGCATACTTTCGGGGACAAGACAAAGATGCCGTTGGCAAGGATGCCGTCGCGCCTGGCGTGGGCTGTGTTCAACCTGTTGCAATTGGCATTCACGCTGGCCTTTACCGCTGGCGGGATCGTCTACGCATTGGCATTGATGGCGATCACGCGCGATGCCGACCGGATGTTGCGCATGGGGAGCTGGATGTGGGCGCCAGTGCTGTTCCGCGGCGCGGGAGTCACGGTCATCGTGGAAGGGCGCGAGCGGGTGGATTGGTCCAAGAACTATCTGTTCGTGAGCAACCACCAGTCGATCATCGACATTTGCGCGCTGTTCTACGCCTTGCCGGTGCCGCTGCGCTTCTTACTCAAGGAAGAAATGCTCAAGGTGCCGTTCGTGAACTGGTATGCGCGCGCTACCGGCATGCTGTTTCTGGACCGCGACAGCCGCAGGGCAGGGGCACTGGTGCGACGTCAGGTGGCTGCGTTGTTGCGCCAGGGCAAACAGTTGTGTCTGTTTCCCGAAGGCACCCGCAGCCGCACCGGCGCATTATTGCCATTCAAGGTCGGGCTACTGCAGGCTGCTATCGATGCTGGCGTGCAGGTGGTTCCGGTGGCGCTGGACGGCTGCGGCAGGGTGTTGCCGGTCGATGGCCTGTTCAGGGTGCGCCCCGGCATCATCCGCGTGCGGATCGGTACGCCGATCGCTGTGACCGGGCCGGATGCGCCGGATCGCCAACAATTGACCGAGCAGGCACACAAGGCCGTGGCTGCAATGCTTCACCCCAGGATCTGAGTTCCACGCTTATGGATTTCGTTGTGCCGCATGATCATCCCTGCCTGCCCGGACATTTCCCGGGTCGTCCCGTGGTGCCTGGCGTGGTCGTGCTCGACCATGTGCTGCAGGCGGTGGAAGCACTGCATGGTCCACGCGCGGCCGCGCGCCTGCCGCAGGTGAAGTTCGTGCAGCCGTTGCTGCCCGGCCAGACCGCCTCGGTCACACTGGAAGGCGATGGCCCGCGTTGGCGCTTCCGTGTGCAGCGTGCCGATGTAGTGCTGGTCAGCGGCGAACTGGTGGCGGAGGCGGGGACATGAGCAAGCACTGGAAACAGCGTCCGGAAGGCGGTGGGCGCTTTGCGCTGTGGCTGATCCGCGGCATCGCACGGCACGGCGGGCGTGTAGTGGGACGCGCGCTGCTATATCCGATCACGCTGTACTTCCTGCTGGTGCGCGCGCCTGAGCGCGCCGCCTCGCGTGCCTATCTGGCGCGGGTACTCGGCCGCCCGGCCACGCTGCGCGATGTGGCGCGGCACATTCACACCTTCGCCTCGACCATCCTCGATCGGGTGTACATGCTGTGCGGGCAGATGCAGCGCTTCCGCGTGGATATCTCCGGCCTGGAT
This sequence comes from Xanthomonas sp. JL1, assembly GCF_038405005.1. Lineage (NCBI taxonomy): Bacteria > Pseudomonadati > Pseudomonadota > Gammaproteobacteria > Lysobacterales > Lysobacteraceae > Xanthomonas > Xanthomonas sp. JL1. The sequence goes on from NZ_JBBYGR010000042.1 coordinate 40,273, forward strand.
CAACTGCATACGCAAATGGATCGTGGCCGCGGCGTGCTGATCTTCGGCTCGCATCTAGGCAGCTTCGATGCGCTGCGCGTGCTGGCCACCGAGCGCCCGGACGTGCAGGTCAAGGTGGTGTTGGACAAGGCGCACAACCGCGCCATGACCGACCTGCTGGGCGCGCTCAACCCGCAGCTGGCCGCCAACATCATCGACGCCGGCATGGATGCGACCTCGATCGTCATGGCGATCAAGGAAGCCACCGACGCCGGTGCGCTGGTGGCGCTGCTGATCGATCGCCCGCGCGAAGGCGACCCGGCGCTGCCGGCGATGTTCCTCGGCCGCAATGCCATGTTCCCGACCTCGCCGTGGCTGATCGCCGCTGCGCTCAAGGTGCCGGTGGTGCTGGCATTCGGCCTGTATCACGGTGGTAATCATTACGAGCTGGCGTTCGAAACCTTCAGCGAAGGCCTGGACGTGCCGCATCGTCAGCGCGCCCCCATGCTTGCGGTACTCATGCGCGATTACGCTGCCAGGCTGGAACATTACACTTGCTACGCGCCGTACAACTGGTTCAACTTCTACGATTTCTGGAACACCCACCATGCCGATGTGCCGCACCCTGCCGTGGATGCTGATACTGCTGTTCAGCGCCGCACCGCTATGCGCCGCACCGCCTGAGACGCTCGACGTCGGGCAGGTGCTGGAGCGCCTGGCGCGCCCCGCACCGGTCAGCACCGAATTCGTCGAACTGCGGGGCTCTTCCTTGCTGAAGACGCCGTTGCGCGTCGAGGGCCACTACCGTCGCCCGGATGCGCAGACGCTGGTGCGCGAAGTCAGCGCGCCGTACCACGAAACCACCACGCTGACTGGCGACGAAGGCGTGCTGGAACGCGAAGGCAAATCGCCGCGTCGTTTCTCGTTGAGCCGTGTGCCCGAACTGGCCGGCTTGAAGTCCGGCTTCGGCGCGCTGTTGTCCGGCGACCGCGCGCTGCTGGAGCAGCACTACAGCGTCAGTGGGCAGGGCCAGCCGCAGGCCTGGCTGCTGACGTTGCAGCCCAAGGACGCCGCGGTGGCCAAGCAGGTGCGCCAATTGCGTCTGTACGGACGCAAGGACGAACTGCGGTGTATCGAAAGCGTGCCGGCCAAGGGCGACGTGCAGCGCACGCTGCTGGCCGGTGCGGCGCGCGAAGCGGCCGGCGTGACCGATGCCACCGCGCTGACAACGCTCTGCCACGGTTCTGGCGCGTGACCGCGCGCGTGATGGGTGCGCCGGTCGTCTCTAAACACATCGCACCATTCGCAGCTGAAACGCGCACGTTGCCGATAACGACCGATGCCGCGCCTGCGGCCGGCGTGCGTTCGGCCGCTGCAGCAGGACACGCACACCATGGCGCTTGAGTTGAACGCAAACCGCCGCATCGGCCTGGCGCTGCTGTGGCTGGCATTGCTGGCGGTGGCCGGATTCTGGTTGAGCGAGACGCTCAAGGTTACCGGGGATCTACGCAAATTCATGCCCGCCCCGCGCACGCCGGCGCAAAAACTGTTGATCGAAGAACTCGGCGAAGGCCCTGGATCGCGGCTGCTGCTGATGGCGTTGTCCAATAGCGACCCCGTCACCTTGGCCGAGCAGTCGCAGCAACTGCAGAAAGCACTGGCCGCACAGCCGGAGCTGTTCGAGCTGGTCGGCAACGGTGGTAACGCCGGGTTGGAGGCGATTCCCAAGCGCTTGCTGCCGTATCGCTATCTGCTCAGCGACAGCTTCGACAAGACTCCGCTGGATGCGCCCACGTTGGAAGCGGCGTTGCAGGCGCGCGTGCAGGATCTGGGCTCGCCGGCGGCAGCCATGGTGGAGCCGTTGCTGCCGCGCGACCCCACGATGGAAATCCTGCATCTGGCCGAAACCCTGCAGCCGGCAGCGATGCCGCAGACGCGCAATGACGTGTGGTTCGATCGTGCCGGCACGTCGGCGCTGTTGATCGTGCAGACGCGCGCGGCCGGCTTCGACCCCACCGGCCAGCAGCTGGCCTACGACGCCGTGCAAGCGGCCTTCGCGAAAGTCAGCAAGGGCACGTCCACGCGCTTGACGCTGACCGGGCCGGGTGCATTCGCGGTGGAAATCACCGCGCGCACCCAAGGCGAGGCGCAATGGATCGGCACGCTGGATACGGTGGGCCTGGTGCTGTTGCTGCTGGTGGCCTACCGCAGCTGGAAGATTCCGGTGCTCGGCGTGTTGCCCCTGGCCAGCGCCGGTCTGGCCGGCTTGGGCGCTGTCGCAGTGCTGTTCGACGGCGTGCACGGCATCACCGTGGCGTTCGGGTTCACCCTGATCGGCGTGGTACAGGATTATCCGATTCACTTGTTTAGTCATCAGCGCCCCGGTCTGGATCCGCGCGAAAACGCACGGCATCTGTGGCCGACGTTGGTCACCGGCGTGGTTTCCACCTGCATTGCCTATGTGACCTTCCTGTTTTCCGGTGTGGACGGTTTGCGGCAGCTGGCGGTGTTCACCATCGCCGGCCTTGCCACCGCCGCGGTCACTACGCGCTGGATGCTGCCGGCCTTGATCGATCCGGCTCCGCGCGACTATGCCGATTCGCGCCTGCTGGCCGTGCTGTGGCGTGGCGTGGCACGCTTGCCGCGGCCACGCATCGTCAGCCTGGCGGTGATGGCCGTGCTCAGCATTGCCGTGATCGTGCTTGCGCCGGGGCAGTTCTGGCAGAACGATCTGTCGAAGCTGACGCCGGTGCCGCCCAAGGCATTGGCGCAGGACATGCACCTGCGTCAGGAACTGGGTGCGCCGGATGTGCGTTACGTGCTGGCGCTACCGGCCGCGAACGATGAGGCGGCACTGCAGGCCAGCGAGCAGTTGCGCCCGCGCCTGGATGCATTGGTGCGCAATGGTGACTTGCTCGGTTACGACATGGCGGCGCGCTATCTGCCCAGCGCCAAGACCCAGCATGCGCGGCAGGCGGCGTTGCCCGACGCCGCGCAGGCGCGTGCGTTCACCGAGACTGCTGTCGCCACCACGCCGTTCCGCAGCGATGCGTTTGCGCCGTTCCTGCAGGATCTGGACGCCGCCAAGCGCGCCGCACCGCTGCTGCCGAAGGATCTGACCGGCTCGCCGCTGGCGACCTCGGTCGGTGGTTTGTTGCTGGGCCGTGGCGATCGCAGCACCGCACTGGTGTCGTTGACCGGCCTGCGCGATCCGGCGGTCCTGGCGGCTGCCGTGCAAGGCAGTGGCGCGCAATTGCTGGATCTGAAGGAAGCCTCCGAATCGTTGGTGGCTGCCTACCGTGGACGCGTGCTCGGTGCGCTGGTATTGGCCGCCTTGTTGCTGGCGGTGACCGTGGCGATCGCACTGCGTAGTCCGCGCCGCATCGTGCGGGTGTTGCTGCCGATGGCGCTGACCACGGTGCTGATCCTGGCGATCCTGCGCGGCACCGGGGTGGAGCTCAATTTGTTCCATCTGATCGCGCTGATCCTGGCCGCCGGCCTGGGCCTGGATTACGCGCTGTTCTTCGATCACGCCGGCGACGATCACGCCGACCAGCTCCGCACGCTGCACGCATTGATCGTGTGCAGCCTGATGACCCTGCTGGTGTTCGCGTTGTTGGCCGCGTCCAGCATTCCGGTCTTGCGTGCGATCGGCAGCACGGTGGCGCTGGGCGTGTTGTTCAATTTCATTCTGGCCTTGCTGGTATCGCGCGAACCGGCGCTGGAACGCACCGCGAATGGAGAGCCGCATGCAGGGACGTGACGCGATTGCCACGCTGATTCCACACCAGGGCAGCATGTGCCTGTGGGAAGACGTGATCGAGTGGGATGCGCAGCGCATCGTGCTGCGTAGTCACGCGCATCGCAGCGATGCGCATCCGTTACGTTCCAACGGGCGCCTGCGTGCACTACATCTGTGCGAATACGGTGCGCAGGCCATGGCCGTGCATGGCGGTTTGCTGGGCCGCGCATCCGGCAAGCCGGTACGCCCGGGCATGCTGGTGGCGCTGCGTGGCGTGGAGTTGCACGTGACCCATCTGGAAACGCTGCCGGAGGCGATCGACTGCGAAGCGCAGGTGCTGATGCAGGGCGAGGACAGCCAGCAATACAGTTTTCGCCTGACGCATGGCGAGCAATTGCTTGCCGAAGGGCGTGCCACGGTGATGCTGGGCGCTGCGCAGGCGTAGCGCGTTTGATCAATAGGCCGGCTCGGTGCCGGCGCTATTTGCGGTCGATTCAGAGCAGCGAACAAAACGACTGCGCTCACCGCCAGGCGGGCGCGGCCGGTGCTCGTAATCGGCATGTACCACGCGTACACTCCGGTTCTGAGTGCGCCGTCCGCACCCACCTGACGACTGCTCGCTACGTTTTGTTAGCCGCTCTTACTAATAAGTCAGTAAATTAGGGAGCGGATGTTGACGTCATGCTGTCCAACCATCCATGAAGAAGAGAGACGGACGTTTGGTATCGCGGGCGGCGCTGGAAGAAATGCGCCTGATGGCGTTGCAACGGATGGGCGAAGGCGAATCGCCGGCCGAAGTGGCCGCGTCGTTCGGATTGCATCGCGGCTGGGCGTACAAAGTGCTGGCGCGAGCACAGGAGGGCGGCGCTGGCGCATTGATGACGCGTAAGGGCAGCGGTCGCCCGCGGACGTTGACGCCGGCGCAGGAGCGCCAGGTGTTCGGCTGGGTCAATGGCAAGAACCCTCGCCAGCATGGCTTCGCCTTCGGTCTGTGGACGCGGCAGGTCGTGCGAGAACTGATCGAGAAGAAATGTGCCGCACGGTTG
>NZ_JBBYGR010000043.1:0-43780 GCF_038405005.1 Xanthomonas sp. JL1
GGAGCAGATGTCTACAGTGATGGACTCGGTGCGTTTCGAGCACTGGAAGCCGAGCACGCGCACACGGTGATCGAAGGCAGCGGTCGAAGTCGCTGCGAGGCAGAGAACGCACGCTGGGTCAACGTGGTGTTGTCCAACCTAAAGCGTTCGCTGGACGGTGCCTAGCACGCCTTCAAATTCGCCAAATACGCCCAGCGCTACCTGGCAGAGACGATGTGGCGGTTCAACCGCCGTTTCGATCTGACCCGGCTGGTGCCCAGCTTGCTGGCCGCCGCAGCCGCCAGCAAGCCGTGGTCCGAGCGGGCCCTGCGTGATGTCACCATGTTCACCGCTGAAAGTGCGTGCTAATCAGGTGCGGATTTACAGGCTCAGAATCAGCGCTACGACGCCCAGCAGCGCGATCTGCGTCGGCGCGTCACGCTGCTTGACGCGCAGATGGATAACACTGCCGAGCAGATTCGCTTGCAACGCCAGCGCGCAGAGCGCGCGCTCCGGCTCTAAGAGCAGTGGGTGACTGCTGCAGAAAAGGGAATATTGACCAAGGTTCAATTATTGCAGCAGCAAGACATCGCGATTCAGAATCAGGGGCAACTCGAAGAGTTGCAGAAACATGCGTTGGACCTGCGTGTGGAGCACTCTCAACTTCAGTTGCAGCTGGAGCAAACGCCTGCAACCTTGGAAGCAAAGCGCAACGACATCGCCAGGCAGATCGCAGATGTCGCGCAATCCCTTTCGGAAACTGGAGCACGCCGTTCGGTCGTATTGCGTGCGCCAACCGATGGCATGGTCACGAACCTGCTGGTGCATGCAGGGCAACCGGTCGGTGCGCAACAGCCGCTGATCACCTTGTTATCCAAGGACATCGCGTTGCGCGCCGAGCTGTGGGTGCCTTCCAAGGCAGTTGGATTCGTAACATGCGGCGACCGCGTGCTTCTGCGCTATCAGTGCCTACAGCACGGCGGACCTCGCCGTGTTCATTGATCGTAACCTCATCATGTCGGGGAAGCCGCAGCGGTACGCAACGCAAAGCCGACGGCAGCTTGTTCAAGTTGGAGAGTCCTGCCGACCTACAACAGCGGCGGGCAGAGGTCGGGCTGCCTGAGCAAGAGAGTCGCGCTGGCGGGTCCGGATCCGAACACGATGCAGGTGCCACCATTAACGCGCGGGTCTGTCGGTGGTTTGTGGTTTGAACGGTGGGCTCACGCTTCGATCGGCATTCCTAACTTGCGTTGGCCATGCAGGGGACTGCCGAGCAACGGCGCGGCACCCAGCGTGCTGTGTCTAATCGGTCTACGCAGCATGGCGATGCGTTTTCGGCTGTGCTGATCGTGCGGACCGGCATCACCGAGCGGGCACCTGCGCGTATCCGTGCAACGGGTGATGGGCAGTGTTCTTCGTTGTCGTGGCAGCGCATATAGCAAGCGCCAACTGGTCTCCGCACTGCAGCAAATGATTTGCCGCCAGCGCATACATGTGAGGTCGTCGAGATGCGATTGCTCAGCGAATGCGCCAGGTCGCTGCGTGATTCAAGACCAACTGCCACTCTGTAGCGAGATGCTTATCACGCAACGCAGTCATCATCACGTTCCCCTATCGCAGCGATAGTAACTAACGACTTCTCACGCTTCGGCCTGCTGGCCATGATGCAGCCTCCTCAAACGAGCTGACGCCATGCGCCCTGGATCTCTCATGGTGCTAGCCCTGCTAGCCCCGACGTTGATCGCTCCGCCGGTCTTCGCCCAATCCGTTCTGACCCGCGACAATGGCGCCAAGGTCGGCGATAACCAGAATTCGCAGACGGCTGGCCCCAACGGCCCGACCCTGCTGCAAGACGTCCAGCTGATCCAGAAACTGCAACGCTTCGATCGCGAGCGCATTCCCGAGCGCGTGGTGCATGCGCGCGGCACTGGCGTCAAAGGCGAGTTCACCGCCACCGCCGATGTGTCCAAGCTGACCAAAGCAAAGGTCTTCAGCGCGGGCGAAAGAACGCCGGTCTTCGTGCGCTTTTCCTCGGTGGTGCACGGCAATCATTCGCCGGAAACGCTGCGCGACCCGCATGGTTTCGCCACCAAGTTCTATACCAGCGAAGGCAATTGGGATCTGGTCGGCAACAACTTCCCCACGTTCTTCATTCGCGATGCGATCAAGTTTCCCGACATGGTGCATGCGTTCAAGCCAGACCCGCGCACCAATCTGGATGACGATTCGCGCCGTTTCGATTTCTTCTCGCACGTGCCCGAAGCCACCCGCACGCTGACGCTGCTTTACTCCAATGAAGGTACCCCGGCCGGCTATCGCTTCATGGATGGCAATGGCGTGCATGCCTACAAGTTGGTCAATGCGCAGGGCGAAGTGCATTACGTCAAGTTCCACTGGAAGACCCTGCAGGGCATCAAGAATCTCGATCCCAAACAGGTTGCCGCCGTGCAGGCCAAGGACTACAGCCACCTGACCAACGATCTGGTCGCTGCGATCAAGAAGGGCGATTACCCGAAGTGGGACCTGTACGTGCAGGTGCTCAAGCCGGAAGACCTGGCCAAGTTCGATTTCGATCCGCTCGACGCCACCAAGATCTGGCCGGACGTGCCGGAGCAGAAGGTCGGCCAGATGGTGTTGAACAAGAACGTCGACAACTTCTTCCAGGAGACCGAGCAGGTGGCGATGGCGCCGGCCAATCTGGTGCCGGGTATCGAGCCGTCTGAAGACCGCCTCCTGCAGGGCCGTATCTTCTCTTATGCCGATACGCAGCTGTACCGCATCGGTGCCAATGGCCTGAGCCTGCCGGTCAACCGCCCGCGGGTAGCGGTCAACAACGGCAACCAGGATGGGCAGGGCAATATCGGGCAGACCACCAGCGGCGTGAACTACGAGCCGAGCCGTCTGCAGCCGCGTCCGCAAGACGCGTCTGCGCGTTATAGCGAGCTGCCGCTGTCGGGCACCACGCAGCAGGCCAAGATCACCCGCGAGCAGAACTTCAAGCAGGCCGGCGAGTTGTACCGCTCCTATAGCAAGAAGGATCGGGCCGATCTGGTGCAGAGTTTCGGCGAGTCGCTGGCCGACACCGACACCGAAAGCAAGCACCGGATGCTGTCGTTCCTGTACAAGGCCGACCCCGAGTACGGCAGCGGCGTTACGCGCGTGGCCAAGGGCGACCTGTCGCGCGTCAAGCAGCTGGCTTCCAGCCTGCAGGACTGATCCGCCCGACGACATCGCGGCCTGCGCCGCGATGTCGTCTTGAGTCCGGGAGATTCCCATGCGCACCCTCTTGTTTTTGATGCTTGGCAGCCTGTCTGCAGTTGCCAATGCTGCTTCGCCGGCATCCACTCCCGCCGCCAATGCAACGGCCACCGCCACACCCGAGCAGATCAAGCTGCAACTGCGTGCGTATTTCTTCGATGCCGCGCGTGAAGGTCGCCAAGACATGCTGGCCGAATTCATTCGCTCGCACTACGACCTCAATACCCGCGACGAGAAGGGCTATACCGCGTTGATCCTGGCCGCGTACCACGGCCAGCGCCCGGCGGTGGAGCAATTACTCAGCGCCGGCGCCGACCCCTGTGCGCAGGACAAGCGCGGCAACACCGCGCTGATGGGCGCCATCTTCAAGGGCGAGCTGGGCATCGCCAAGCGCCTGATGCAGGCCGGCTGTGCGCCGGACCAGCGCAACAACGCCGGGCAGACCGCGGCGATGTATGCAGCGCTGTTTCAACGTACCGACGTACTGAAGGATCTGGCCGCCAAGGGCGCTGACCTCAGCCTCAAGGACGGGCAGGGCAACGACGTGAGCAAACTGCAACGCGGCGAATTCACTACCGCCCCGGCGCGCTGAGCATGCTGCTCTTGCTTGCTGGTTAGGCCCGCGCGCGTCGTGCGCGTGTCATCGGCGTCCAAGCGCCTCGGTATTCGGCTGCATGTTGCAATATGCCTGCGCGAGACGCGTCTGGCCGCTGCTGCCCGCTGTGCGACATGTAGGCTGCCGCTTGAGAGCTCTTGTCAGACTCAACGCAACATTGGCAGACCCTGGTGCAACCTCCAGGTCTTCTGCAGGTTGCGCCATTGCCTGGCAGCGCATCCCCGACCCGGCTCCACATCGGCGGCTTTGTAGAGCCAGCGTCAGGACAGCCTGGTCCTGGCAAGCGCCTGGAAGCGCAACGCCAGGCCGGTGACCTGCACGTTGTTGCCTGAGCCTGGCGATGACTTCCAACCTTTGCCGTGATCTTCCACCTCGGCACCCCACTGCATCGCCCGGAAGAACTGCAACCGGCACAGCTCGGAAACCGCACCTGCGACACGCCACAAATCGCCTCGTGCAGGCCCGTCGGTTTTCCGCCACGACCGCATTGGAACGCTGGCGCGGGTGGTGATTTTTTTGCCGGTGCGTCAGGAGTTTTTCGACACACAAGGCCTTGTGCGCCAAGGCTTTGACAGAAAACTGAGTGCTTGCTGACTTGCTCGAAATTGCCTGAAAAAAGCGCAGAAAAACAGTTCAAGAAAGCGCCGGGAACGCCGATGCTGCAGCTATCGCATCGCACCTTGGAACCCGCGGACCATGAAGCTCGATCCTTCCATTCCTTTCCTGATGTCTCTGCTGGCCATGGTGCTGTGCACCGCCACTGCCGTTGTCGCGCTGGTGTTCGGCCAGGTGCACGTGCTGGCCAAGTCGTGGAGCTTCTACACGGTCTTGGGCACCGCCCTGATCGCGCTGGTCGCCTCGTACCACGCACTCGGCAAGCCGCTCAGCGCCGAAGAGCGTGTGGGTGTCCGTAACCCGTAAGGTCCGGGTTCGTCCGAGCGCAGCGGTCACCGCGGCACCGGACTTGGAAAGCTCCGCTCGTCACTGACGATGCAAGGCGTTCGCCGCAGAGGCGAACGCAGACAGGCACCGCGCATCCTGCAGCGCTGCCTCCCGTCCCCGCCCGCACTTGGCGAGCGAGGGGAACAAAAACAGCGTCAACGCGATCTTCGGCGCTATTGCCCTTCCCGACAGTAGAACGCATCCGTGATGCTGGCCGCCGAAGCGCCTCACCAGCGCCATCCGCAATTGCGCGTAATACGCGTAGCCGGCCAGCTGATGGGGGGGGCGATCACATGGCGCAACGAGTAGGCGATCCTGCAGCTAAATCCCAAAGCAGCCGCTCCGGCCTGCCACTGCGCACCGCCGCAGATTCATCGACGCCCGTGTAAGCTGTTGATCCTGCTTCGCATTCTACTGGCTGCTCGCTGCGGCCACTTCGTCGATGACCGCTTCCGCCGATCGCTACGCCGCCTCCCTGCGCCTGTCCGTCGCTCCGATGATGGACTGGACCGACCGTCATTGCCGGGTCTTCCACCGTCTGTTGGCGCCGTCGGCACGCCTGTACACCGAGATGGTGCACGCCAATGCGGTGATCCACGGCGATCGCGCGCGGCTGCTCGGCTTCGATGCGGTCGAACATCCGCTGGCGCTGCAGCTGGGCGGCAGTGATCCGGCCTTGCTAGCGCAGGCGGCGGCGATCGCGCAGGAGTGGGGATTTGATGAGATCAATCTCAATTGCGGGTGCCCGTCCGACCGCGTGCAGGCCGGGCGGTTCGGCGCCTGCCTGATGCGCGAGCCGGCACTGGTGGCCGAATGCGTCGCTGCCATGTGCACGGCCACCCACGTGCCGATCACGGTCAAATGCCGTCTTGGCGTGGACGACGATGACGATTACGCGCTATTCGCCCGCTTTGTCGACCAGGTGGTCGCGGCCGGCGCGGCGATGGTGGTGGTGCACGCCCGCAACGCCTGGCTCAAGGGCCTGTCGCCGAAGGAAAACCGCGAAGTGCCGCCGCTGCGTTACGACTGGGCCTACCGGCTCAATCAGGAGCGGCCCGGCCTGCCTGTGGTGCTCAACGGTGGCATCGTGGCCGTGGACGCCGCAATGGCGCATCTGCAGCATACCGATGGCGTCATGCTCGGCCGCGCGGCCTACCACGACCCCTACGTCCTGCATTGTCTGGACGCTGCCTTGAACCAGCGGCCCGAGCAACCGCGCGAGTCCCTGCTGCGCGCATTGCAGCCGTACGTGGCATCGCAGCTGGCGCAAGGTCTTGCCCTGAAGCATATGACGCGGCACGTGCTGGGCCTGTTCCATGGCCAGCCCGGCGGGCGGTCATTCCGGCAGGTCTTGAGTGAAGGCGCACATCGTCCGGGTGCCGGCTGGGAGTTGGTCGAACAGGCGCTGCAGCGCACCGATACGCGATCCTGGCGGGTGGTCGCCTAGTTGGCCCACCGCTTGCGTTCCTGAACGGGCTGCTGGGATATCGATGGTTTCGAGGGTTTCCAGCAACGGGCGCGTCCGCCACAGCCCACGCCCACCATGGCTTTGAGCACTGACGATATTCATTTCGCTGAATGCCGTTACCTCGAAGCTAAAAAAGTTCAGATCGGATTCACCCCGAAAAATCAAGAATTTGGCTCAATTCCGATGCTCGACCATCTGTAACGCATGGTCGATTTCACGAATTCTGAATGTTTCTGAACAACCCGCTAGGATTCGTTTGTGACCCGATTGCCCTGCCGCGCTCGCCAAATTGCTCTGGTTGCCCTCTCGGTGGCCATGGCCGCGCCGTTGGCCTGGGGCCAGGGCTACCCGATGGTGCAGAGCGGGCGCGAGACGTTGCCGCCGTCGGCACGCGGCAATAGCCGCACGCTGTCGGACACCATTCGGCATGTGCAACGGTCTACCGGTGGACAGATCCTTGGTGCCGAGCGCGTGCCGTTCGATGGCGTCAATCTCAACCGGGTCAAGTACATGAAAGACGGGCGCGTACACACCGTGTATGAGCCGGAGCAGACGCAGGCCGCGCCGCTGCAGAACTTGCCGCCGCCGGACGCGCCACCACGCGACGATAACCGCTGAACGTAGACAGTTCTACGTTCAGTCTTATAAATTCCCCGGCCACTGGCCGACAACGTAACTAGGAAGAGTGCATGCGTATCCTTTTGGTCGAAGACGAAGCTCCGCTGCGCGAAACCCTTGCGGCGCGTCTGAAGCGTGAAGGTTTTGCGGTTGACGCTGCACAGGACGGCGAAGAAGGCCTCTACATGGGCCGTGAAGTGCCGTTCGACGTTGGCATCATCGATCTTGGCTTGCCCAAGATGTCAGGCATGGAGCTGATCAAGGCCCTGCGCGATGAAGGCAAGAAATTTCCGGTGCTGATCCTGACCGCGCGTTCGAGCTGGCAGGACAAGGTCGAAGGCCTCAAGCAGGGCGCCGACGATTACTTGGTCAAGCCGTTCCATGTCGAAGAGCTGCTGGCGCGCGTCAACGCGTTGTTGCGACGTGCTGCTGGCTGGAGTAAGCCCACGCTGGAATGCGGTCCGGTCGCGCTGGATCTGGCAGCACAGACGGTGAGCGTCAACGGCGCCAACGTGGATCTGACCAGCTACGAGTACAAGGTGCTTGAATACTTGATGATGCATGCCGGCGAATTGGTCTCCAAGGCCGACCTCACCGAGCACATCTACCAGCAGGATTTCGACCGCGATTCGAACGTGCTGGAAGTGTTCATCGGTCGTCTGCGCAAGAAGCTCGATCCCGATGGTGAGCTCAAGCCGATCGAAACCGTCCGTGGTCGCGGCTACCGCTTCGCCATTCCGCGTACCGAAGGCTGAGTCCGCGCGTCAACGAACGGGAAGACCACGTGCCGGGCCGCTCCAAGTGGTATAGACGCTGGCGGCCGCGCTCGTTGCAGGCCCGCCAGCTGCTGGCCGCCAGCCTCAGTCTGGTGGCCTTCCTGGCGCTGGCGGGTTACGCGCTGGATGTGGCGTTTGCCGACACCGCCGAAAAGAATCTGCGCGAGCGGCTGAAGAACTACGCTTCCGCGTATGCGGCCAATATCGATTTCGTACGCGACGGCTCGCTGTACATCGGCGGGCAACCGCCCGACCCGCGTTTCGATGTGCCTGGCGGCGGGCTCTATGTCGAAGTTGTACGTCCCGACGAAAGCTGGACCTCGATGTCGGCCGAAGGCCCGAATATTCCGCACGGCCGCATGCTGGAGCCGCGCCAGGAAGAGTTCATCGGCCCGCTGGAAATGACCCAGATCGACGGCAGCCTGGGCCAGCTGTATCGCTACGGCCTGGGCGTGAGTTATGTCGAACGCGAACACGGTGGCGAGATTCCGTACACCATCTATGTGATGGAAGATGCGCGCTCGATGGGCGCGCAGCTGCGCGTGTTCCGTGGTGCGGTGTGGTTCTACCTCGGTAGCGCTGGCGTGGTGTTGCTGGTGTTGCAGGCCTTCATTCTGCAATGGAGCCTGCGTCCGCTGCGGCGGGTCATCAACGAGCTGACCAAGGTGCAGCGCGGCGAGATCCAGCGCATGAGCGAGCAGCATCCGCGCGAGCTGGAGCCGCTGACCGACAGCATCAATGCCTTTATCGAGAGCGAGCGCGACAACCTGGAGCGCCAGCGCAATACGCTGGCCGATCTGGCGCATAGCCTCAAGACACCCATCGCCGTCTTGCGCACGCAATTGGATAGCGGCGCGTCCGAGCGCGATCTGCATGAAGAAATGGATGTGCAGCTGCGCCGCATGAACGATCTGGTGTCTTACCAGCTGGCACGCGCCGCTTCCAGCGGGCACAAGTTATTCGCCGCGCCTTTGCCGATCGAGCCGACCGCCGAAGAAATCGTGCGTGGTCTGGAGAAGGTGTATTCGGTCAAGGGCGTGCTGTGCGAGTTCGATATTTCCCCCGAAGCGCGCTTTCACGGTGAGCCGGGCGATTTGCAGGAGCTGCTCGGCAATTTGCTGGAAAACGGCTTCAAGTGGGCGCTTAGCCGCGTGCTGTTGACCGCACAACCGGGACCCACGACCGGTAGCCGTCGTGCCGGGTTGATCCTGTCGGTGGAAGACGACGGCCCCGGCATCGCGCCGGAAGACGTGGCCAAGATCCTGCAGCGCGGTGTGCGTGGCGATGAGCGCGTGCAAGGGCACGGTATCGGCATGTCGATCGTGCAGGATCTGATCAAGGCCTACCGCGGCGAGTTGCAGGTGGTGCGCTCGCAGGAACTGGGCGGCGCCCGCTTCGACGTGACCATGCCGCCGGGATTGTGACCAGCGGGAGTGGCCCGATAAACACCTGGTCAATGTCCACAGGCCTTCCGACAACCGTTTAACCCCGCATGCGTTGGCTTGCCCATACTGGGTCGGTACGTCGTTGCGATGGAGGGCCGCATGTTCGAGCGAGTGAGTCAGGCAGGGTGCATGGAAACGCGTGTGGTACGCGCGCAGCAATGGCGAGGACGGCGAGCGCTGCCGCTGTTGATCGGCAGCGTCTGGGTGCTCAATTGCACGGCCGCCGAAGCGCCGCTCACATCAACACAGACACGCTGGCTGCAACGCGCCACCTACGGTGTGGACGCCAACAGCGCGACGCAACTGACACAGCTAGGCCCCAAACGCTTCGGTGCGCTGTTATTGCAGCCCAGCGACGACGCGGCGTTGCCGGCGCCGGTACGCGTGCAGCTGCAGCGCTTCGATGGGCTGCATACCACTCTGGTGGATTTGCTGACCCAATACGAGGCCGACAAGGTCCGCCTGCAGGCCATGCCCGATGGCGATGAGAAGGTTGCCCTGAAGAAGGACTGGCAGGCGCGCGGCGGGCAGATGTTGGTGCAGGCGCGCCAGGCGCAATTGCTGCGCGCGGTGTACGCGCCGGATCAGCTGCGCGAGCAACTGGTGTGGTTCTGGCTTAATCATTTCAGCGTGTATGCCGACAAGGCGCGGGTGAAATGGATGGCCGCCGACTACATGGAAAACGCGATTCGCCCCAATGCCACCGGCAAGTTTGTCGACTTGGTGATGGCCACGCTGGAAAGCCCGGCGATGCTGGAATACTTGGACAATGCCAAGAGCGCCAAGGGCAAGGTCAACGAAAACTACGCACGCGAGTTGATGGAACTGCACACGCTGGGGGTGCATGGCGGCTACAGCCAGCAGGACGTGCAGCAGCTGGCGCTGATCCTCACCGGCGCAGGCTTGGTGCCGATCAAGGCCAACGGCGCGCCGCCGTTGCCAGCTGCAGCACCAGGGCAGACGCAGGTCGTGCGCAAAGGCTTGTTCGAATTCAATCCGGCGCGACATCAACCTGGCGACAAGATGCTGCTTGGTCAGCGCATCGCTGGAGGTGGTCTGGATGAGATCGAGCGCGCCGTGCAGCTGTTGGTACGGCAGCCAGCCTGCGCGCACTTCATTTCGCAACGCCTGGCCGAGTATTTCGTCAGCGACACGCCCCCCGCTGCGCTGGTGACGCGCATGGCCAACACCTTCCAACGCAGTGATGGCGATATCGCCCAGGTGATGCAGACCATGCTGGCGTCGCCGGAGTTTGCGCAGGCGCAACCGCGCAAGTTCAAGGACCCGAACCGATTCGTGGTGTCGGCGATGCGAGTGGCGTATGAGGATCAACCGGTGATCAATGCCGCGCCGATGGCCAGTTGGGTGCAGCAACTGGGCGAGCCGTTGTTTGGGCGTATCACGCCCGATGGCTGGTCGCTGCAGTCGCAGGCCTGGACCAGCTCCGGGCAATTGGCGCGCCGGTTCGAGGTGGCGCGCTCAATCGGCGGCGGACCGAAGCAACTGTTTCGTCTGGATGGTGATAACGACACGCCGATTCCGGCGGTGACGCGCATCGACACGCGGCCTGCGTACCGGTGGCTGGCGCCCTCGCTGTCCGCCGCCACACAGCAGGCGCTGGACCAGGCGCGCTCGCCTGCCGAATGGAATGGATTCTTGCTGTCGTCGCCTGATTTCAACTATCGCTGACGCAATGACACCGATTCGGATCCGCTGATGCAACGTCAACGATTCAACGCTTGCAGATTCAAAACGACCGATCCAACGATCCAACGAATGCCAAGCGGCCATCGCCGCGGGAGTACGCCATGCAACGACGTCAATTTCTGCTTGCCTCTGCAGCCGCAGCAAGCATGCCGTGGGCCGGTCGTTTGTTCGCTGCGCCACGCGATAGCGCGCGCATGCTGGTGGTGTTTCTGCGGGGTGGCTACGACAGCAATAATCTGCTGGTGCCGCATGGCAGCGATTTTTATTACCACTCGCGGCCGAGCCTGGCGATTGCACGACCGGATCCGGCCAATCCAAACAGTGCTGTCGCACTGAATGCGCAGTGGGGCCTGAACCCGGTGATGCGCGATGCTTTGCTGCCGTTTTGGGAACGCAAGCAACTGGCCTTCGTGCCGTTCGCTGGCACCGACGATCTGTCGCGCAGTCATTTCGAAACCCAGGACGATATCGAATCCGGCCAGGCGGGCAAGCACCGCGATTACCGTTCCGGATTCATGGCGCGCCTGTCGGGCGTGTTGAGTGGAGTGTCGGCGATCGCGTTCACTGATTCGCTGCCTCTGACCTTTCAAGGCGGCAGCGATTTACCCAATGTGTCGTTGCGGAGCATCGGCAAAGATGGACTGGACGCGCGGCAGGCGCAGATCCTGTCGCAGATGTACGACAGCACGCCGCTGGCTGCCGCCGCGCGCGACGGCTTGGCGCTGCGTCAGCAGGTCACCGTGCAGTTGCGCGACGAGATGGAGCAGGCCGCCCGTGGCGCCGCCAGCGCCCGTACCTTTGCCGATGAAACCCGGCGCATGGCGACCTGGATGCGCGAGCGCTATCGCCTGGGATTCGTCGATGTCGGTGGCTGGGACACGCATGCCAATCAAGGCAGCGTGGCAGGTGGCCTGGCAAATAACCTGCGCAATCTCGGCGAAGGGCTGGCCGCGTATGCCGATGCGCTGGGGCCGGCGTGGAACGACACCGTGGTGGTGGTGATCTCCGAGTTCGGCCGCACCTTTCGCGAGAACGGCAGCAAGGGCACCGATCACGGCCATGGCACCACGTACTGGGTGCTGGGCGGAGGTGTGCACGGCGGCCGCATCGCTGGCGAGCAGGTGGCGGTCGAACAGGCGCAGCTGCTGCAGAACCGCGATTACCCGGTGCTCAACAATTACCGCAGCCTGTTCGGCGGGGTGCTGACTCGCATGTGGGGCCTGTCGCCAGCGCAAGTGGAACGGGTTTTTCCGGGCGCCACACCACGCGATCTTGGATTGGTCTGAAGTTGGAGAGCGACCAAGCGCAAGAAAGAACATGTGCGGGGGATGACGGCGGATTCGCTTCAATGCATCGGCAGTGCTTCAAGCGGCGGCTGCGCAGTCGTTTTGTCAGCCGCGCTGAAGCGACAACCACGCCGTCCAGTGACGCAGCACACTCAGCGCTGCACTGACGCCGCAAACGGCGAGGGTCCGTAAAAACGTTCCAAGTGTGCAGCAACCTGCGGCATCGCACGTGCAAGCAGGTGCGGTGCGGAGAAGTGATATTCGCTGACCACCGCGAAGAATTCTTCCGGTGCTTCGGCGGCATATGGGTCGATCTCGGTGTCTTCGCCGGCATCGACGCGTTGGCAAAAAAGATCGTAGGCATGCTGGAAATCACGTGCCCAGGTGCGTTGCGCGGAGCGTGGTAATGGCGGGCTGCCGTCGAGCGCGCCATCCAGTGCATCGAGCTTGTGCGTCATCTCGTGCACGATCACGTTGAAGCCTGCCTGCGGGTCATCCAGATCGGCCTGCACATCCGCCCAGCTGACGATCAACGGACCTTGCTCCCAGGCTTCGCCGATCAGGGTGTCGTCCCATGCGTGCATCACTCCGGCTGCATCCATGTGCGTGCGCTGCACGCGGAACGCATCCGGATACACGATCAATTGCGACCAGCCGCGCCAACCGGCGGCGCCGATTTCCAACAGCGGCAGGCAGCAGGTCGCAGCCAGCATGAGCGCATCGCTTGGTTGCAGCTGCAGCCCGTCGACAGGCGAAATGGTTTTTTGATGCAGGAATTGCGCGGTCAATGCGCGCAGACGTTGCCGCCGCGGCAGATCGAGCGCTGCGACCCATGCGCACCTGCTACACAGCGGTTGCCAAAGCGCATCAGCGATATCGGGAGGCGGCCGGCGCAGCTAGCGCGTCAACCACTGGATCAGCGGAACATGCCCGGCAGGAAACTGTGCCAACGCGGCATCGTGCGTATGTGTGGGACTAACGAATCGCCATCGCTGCCACCACCACTGGTGGACGGCGCGGCTTTGTGCGGGGTGGTACGCGCCGGTGCCGGCTCGGGGGCCGGCGTTCTGCAGCGTGCGGCCGAGTTGGTGCTGACGCAGCTGTCATGATCGCCGTCGACCAGTTGGTCCGAAGCCAGGGCGGCAAGCGGAGCCAACAGCATGAGCAGGCAGACCGTGATTCGGCGCATCGTCCACATCCAGGGCAAGCGGCGTGAGGCACCGATCATAACGCGCTTTTCACTCCCTCACGCAAGCCGCGCTGGGCGCCCGGGAGGGCTTGGCGCATACTTTGGCTGATAGATTCGGGGACTTCAGGCGTGTGATGCACTTTGAGATAAGAGGCGCCGGCGGCCAGCCTTGCGGCGCGGACGCCGCGGGGCATTGGTCCGACGCGCGTGATGACCAGCCACGGCATGCCCCCCGTGTGCTGCCGGCCACCAACCCGACGCCGCGCTTCGTGTGGCGCGCCGATGCAGCGGCACGCGCGTTGCCCTGGCGACCAATCAAGCATGCAGGGTGCGCCTCTTCTACACATGCCGCCGCCCGCGCATTTGTCCGCTCATGCCTTCTCGCGCACCGCAGCCGTGGATGATCGCGCCTTGCTGGCCAAACTCGCCAGTGGCAGGCTGTCCGGCGATGCGCTGGCACGCGATGCCGGCTTGACCCGTGCGGCGGTGTGGAAGCGCATCCAGAATCTGCGTGCGGCCGGGGTCGACATCGAAGGGCGAGCCGGCGACGGTTACCGCCTGGCCACGCCCTTGGACCTGCTGGATGCGGCGTGCATTCGCGCCGGCATGGCACCGGATGCGGCCGCTGGCCTCGCTGCGCTGGACGTGGCCTGGACGCTGGAATCCAGCAACACCACCTTGCTGGCGCAGTCGGCGCCCGAACAGGGCGTGGCAGTGCTGCTGGCCGAGCGCCAGACCGGTGGCCGCGGTCGGCGCGGTCGGCAATGGACCTCGCCGCTGGGCGCGCATATCTACTTGTCGGCGTCGCGCCGTTTCAGTGGCGGGCTGGGCCAGTTGGCCGGGCTCAGCCTGGCCGTGGGCGTGGCAGTGGCCGAAGCCCTGCGTGGTTGCGGGTTTGCCGATGTCGGTCTGAAATGGCCCAACGATCTGCTGGCACGCGAGCGCAAGTTGGGCGGCCTGTTGATCGAGGGCGGCGGCGAGATGACCGGCAACGCGCGTGCGGTGATCGGGCTGGGCTTGAACGTGCACATGCCGGCGGCGGCAGCGGCCAGCATCGACCAGCCGTGGATCGATCTGGATACCTTGGCCGGCCGACCGGTGTCACGCGACCAAGTGGTGGCGGCGGTGCTGTCCGCTTTGCTGCCGGCGCTGGATCTGTTCGAGGCGCAGGGGCTGGTGCCGTTCCTGGGGCGCTATGCAGACCTGGACGTCCTGAGCGGGCGTGCGGTGCAGGTCGAAGAGGCCGGCACCCGACATCGTGGCGTTGCGCTCGGCCTGGCGGCCGACGGCGCGTTGCGGGTGCGACTGGGCGACACGGTGCGTCTGTTCCACTGCGGAGAAGTGAGCGTGAGACCTGCATGAGCGAGTGGTTGTTCGACCTGGGAAATTCGCGGTTCAAGTACGCGCCGCTGCACGGCAACCGTGCCGGCCAAGTGCAGGCATGGGCACACGGCGCCGAGGCCATGGATGCGGCCGCGCTGGCGGCGCTGCCGTCCGGGCAGATCGCGCACGTTGCCAGCGTGGCCGCACCGGCATTGACGCAGCGCATGATCGCCTGCCTGCAGGAGCGCTTTACGCAGGTGCGCATCGTGCGGACCGCCGCCGAGTGCGCCGGTATCCGTATTGCTTATGCCGATCCCAGCCGCTTCGGTGTGGACCGCTTTTTGGCGCTGCTGGGTGCGCGGGGCGACGCGCCGGTGCTGGTGGCCGGCGTGGGCACCGCACTGACCATCGACGTGCTGGGCGCCGATGGCCTGCATCATGGCGGCTGCATCGCCGCCTCGCCAACCACCATGCGCGAAGCGCTGCATGCGCGCGCGGTGCAGCTGCCGGCCAGCGGCGGCGATTACGTCGAGCTGGCCATCGACACCGACGATGCCTTGACCTCCGGCTGCGACGGCGCGGCGGTGGCGCTGATCGAGCGCAGCTTGCAGCACGCGCAACGCAGCCTGGGCGCGCCGGTGCGGCTGCTCGTCCATGGTGGTGGCGCGCCGCCGCTGCTACCGCTGCTGCCCGGTGCCACGTTCCGCGCCGCCTTGGTGCTGGACGGTCTGGCGACGTGGGCGACCGCTGCGGCATCCCCGTAGAATCGGCGCATGTATGTCCGCGCGCTCATCGTCGTTTTGATCGTCCTCAATGCCGGGGTGGCGTTGTGGTGGGCCTTGCAGCCACCGCCGGCACCGCCGCCAGCGCCGCCGCAACCGACAGGTGTCGCGCGGCTGGAGCTGCTGCCAACCCTGCCGGGTGTTGGCGGAGCGGCGCTGCCGGGTGCAGCGGCGGCGACCGGATCGGCGTCGGCGGCGGAGAGTGAGTCGACTGCATCGGCCACACCAGCCATACCAGCCACACCAGCATCAACGCCTGTATCCGCAGCGGTACCCGCCCCCACCCCGGCGGCAGTTGTCAGTACATCCACGTCCACGCCGGCATCGACGACATCAGCCAGCGCTGTCGCAGCGGAAACGCCGCATGCTGCAGCCGAGCCGTCGGTGACCACAAAAACTGCTGCAAAGCCTGCCGATAGCGTGGCTGCTACGGCGACAAAACCGTCGCCAACCACACCATCGCCTGCACCGGAGCGCTGCGCCAGCCTGGGGCCATTCGTGGCACGCGCCGATGCCGATGCGGCGCTGGCGCGTGTGCGTGGGCAGGCCAGTCGCGCCAGCGTGCGCGAGGACAAGGACGCTGGTGTCAGCACGTTTCGGGTGATGTTGCCCAACGTGGGCGACCGCGCGGCCGCGCAGGCGCTGGTCAAGCGCATTGCTGCGGCTGGGATGGGCGACTATTACGTGATTGCACAGGGCGAGGACAACACCGTGGCGCTGGGCCAGTACCAGAGCCGCGAGCGCGCCGAGCGGCGCCAGGCCAGCCTGGTCGGCGCAGGCTTCCCGGCGCAATTGGTGCCCAGCGGCAGCGGGCAATCGCGGTGGTGGATCGATGTGCGCAGCAGCGCGGCCACCAGCGCATTGCAAGGTGCTGCCGGTGCCGCGCGTCAGCGTTCGCTAGATTGCGCCGCGCTGCGCTAGAATGCGCATCGGCGCGCAATGCGCCTGCCTTCGCCGGCATAGCTCAGTTGGTAGAGCAACCGCCTTGTAAGCGGTAGGTCCCCAGTTCGAATCCGGGTGCCGGCACCATCTTCGATCCACGCGTCTGCGGCAATCTTGATTGGCTGTGCTGTCAGGGGGGGCACATGACACGGCGGCGTGCGCTGAACGGAATTGCACACGGACTCGTCGAGCACTTGCGTCAGTCGAAACAATGATGTGACTGGGTATGGGGTATCGGCCAGCTCTACCGTGAGGCTTTGGAGCGCCACGTATCGTCGGTGTCCATCGAGTTGCTCTGCAACAGTTCGTCTGCCGTTGGCTCTGTCGCTCAGGCCATCCAATTGCACTACACGCGCCGCTTGGAGCAGATGGCTCTAAATGCGGGCGTCTCACTCTCGCACGCGCAAGTCACTGTTGAATTCGGTGCCTTTGGGTCCGGCCCCGCAGACCGTGAGCACTCCTATGGCGATCCATTTCTGTGCACGGTCTCGTTGGTCGGTTCAAGTGGCCGCGCATACAAGGCAACACGCGCTGGGCGTTGTTCTCCGCACGACCCAAGAAGGGAAATCCGTTCGACGCGTGCGCGTGACCCCTCATAACTTGTTCAAGCCGTATGCGCTTTGCGGATCGGCCTAATTTCCGCGTTTTCTACCGTGCGCGGGATCTTTGGTTCAACCGGTTGCTACTCAGTCGGGTGCAGGTAAGTTACTTGCCAGTAGCGATTCGCCACGAGAGGTACGCTACTTTTGTCGCGCGACGCGACGCGACGCGCAGTACAGCACTCAGGCCGGGCGGCCGGCCGAGAGCAGTTCCAGCGCGGCCTTGCCGGTGTCTGCCGGCGCGCCGTCGCCGCTCAGTCGGTCGGCTAATGCGGCCACGATGATGGCGTGCGCCTGGCGCAGCACGCTGTCGGCGTCGGCGCTGGCATCCACCACGTGTTTGCCCGGCAATTCCAGCCCGGCAAAGATGGTGCGGCAGCGTTCCAGGTTGTCTTGGGTTTCGAAGTGATTGGGCGCATCGCCGCGCGCGCGGATACGGGCCAGGCCGGTGGGCGGGGGCAGGTCGAGCAGCAGCAGTACGTCCGGGCGCGGCGCGAAGGCGTTGAGTTCCAGTAGCTCGTCCAGCGGCAGGCCGGCAGCGCCCTGGTAGGCGACCATCGAGGGGAAGTAGCGGTCTAGGATCACGATGTCGCCACGTGCCAGCGCGGGCGCGATCAAGGTGTCCACATGTTCGTGGCGGTCGCGGATCAGCAGCTCGGCTTCTTCGTCCGCACTCAGGCGGCCGGTGGCGGCGGACTGGCGCAGTTTGGTGCCCCAGGGGCCGTTGGTCGGCTCCTTGCTCAGCACGACGCGCGCGCCAGCGGCTTCCAGCGTGGTGGTCAGGCGGCGGGCGAGGGTGGTCTTGCCGGCGCCGTCGATGCCTTCGATGGCGATCAGCAAGCCGCCGGGCTTCAGTTCAATTGTCATCGCGCTACTTTATCTGATCGTGACGATGGACCCTTAACCGGCAGCATCGCGATGGTGAGCATGCGTCCGCAGCGGACCCGCGCGATGGCGAAGCAGCAGCGACCGAGCCAGTTGCGGACGCAGACATGCGCCGCGAACCCTGCCGCAAGGTGATGGAGCAGCATGTGGCGAACACCGGCACGCCAGGGCTGGCAGGTCATGCGGCATATGCCGATGACTTATCGCCGGTATGTCCTGCGCGATGTCGGAAACGTCCCGATGTCCTGGTGTCTGACCACGCTGTATACTGAGTGAGTCAGACACGAGGCAGATTTGTACTACGACCGAGTCTTGTTTCTGGCTTCAAGGAAGACGGACGCGTCGCCGCAACCCTAGAGGCGGCATCCCCCGCGTGACGCCCTTTCAGGCACCGTCGTGACCGGATTCCTTGTCTTACTCACCGCGTCGACTGCATATGCACGCGTCACGCGCGCTGGCGATCAGCTGGTCGCCGAGGTGTAGCGATAGGACAGCAGCGACTTCACCAGGAAGGTGATCTGGGTGGCCGAGCGTGCATCCACCCGCATGACCGGGATGCGAAAGCCTTCGGCCACCAAGGCATCGCGAAATGGCGGCACCAGGAAAGCTTCGACTTCATCGGTCATGGTGATGCCCACCGCCAGGCTGGCGTCCGGGGCGATCTGCGTAAACTCACCCAACAGCGCCAGCGTGGCATTGAGCGTCTGCGGGTCGCGTGCGTTGGTCAGCACGATCACGCCCAACGCGCCGTCGCACACCAGCGGTCACATGAAATCCAGGTATTTCTGGCCAGGCACGCCGTAGACGTGCAGCAGCTCGCCGTCTTCCAGCTCGATCAAGCTGCAGTCCAGCGCGACGGTGGTGTAGGTCTTGTCGCCGTCCGCATCCTGGCTGAGCGGCATTTCGGTGTCGACTGGCTCCACATCGGAGATGGCACGCACTGCGGTGGTCTTGCCGGCGCCCATGCCGCCGACGAACACCAGCGTGTTGGCCGGAAGACTCATGATTGCGTCTGGAAGAGGGAAAGGCCGAACCGACGTGCGACCCATGAGAAGAACCGCGTGTTGCCGCTGTCCGGACGACGCTGCGTTGCAGGCACGGGACTCTCCGCAGTCTGGGCACGGCCGCTGGCGAGCGCGGCGGCGAACAGGCATTCCACCGTTTGCACCGGCAGCTTGCAGGCGCTGGCCAGCGCCTGCGGGCGCCACGGGCGCCACGGGCGCGCAGGCAGATGGGCGACGGCGAGCAATTGAGCCGGCGAACTGGTCTCTGCACTCAGCTCTGGCCACTGGCGCAGTTGCAGCGCATGGCTGGGTTCCACGGCCGGCAGCGCCGGGCGCAGATGTTCGGGCAGGGCAAAAAACAGCGCTTCGCATGAAAGACGTTGCGGTAGCGCGGTGGCAGCAAGGTCGGGCACGGCGTGCCAGCCCAAGCGGTCGAGCGTGGCGATCACCTCGGCCAGTGCGGCAAGCCGGCGACCGTCCACATCCAGGCTGGATTGCTCGGTAATGGCGCGCCCGTCGGCGGTGGAAAGCATCAACATGCCGATGCCCGGCTCGCGCTCGATGGTCTGCGCGACCGTATGCTCGATACGCTGTAGATTCTCAAAATGCAACGCCCGCGGGACCTCGCCCACAGCAGCCTTGACGACCTGGTTGACAGCGTTATTCGGCATGAAATCCCCCTGTTGCTTGATGGCCTGAGCGCGTGCATGCGTGGCGTGCTGCGCTGGCCGGCGCGCACCATACCCACCGGATCCGAGCAGGCTGTCACTCTCGCCCGTGTTGCTTCACCGGGCGGTCAGACAGACAGGATCGGCAACGTCGGGCGCGCCAAACAGTGTCCTGGTGTGTCGCGGTAGCGGCGCGACGAGGCAGATCTAACCTCGCGCTTCGTCGCACCGTTCATGGCACGGCCCATGCCGTGTTGCGCTGCTGCGCGTCACGGTGCGGGCGTACCACTAGAATGCTCGGTTTTATCGATACTGGAGCAATGCATGGCAACGCAGTACGTGCCGGTTTCCCTGATTGGCGTTCCCACCGACATCGGCGCCGGCCACCGCGGCGCGCGCATGGGACCGGAGGCGCTACGCATCGCCGGACTGCACGAGGCCCTGGTCGGCCGCGGTGTGGAGGTGCGCGACCTGGGCAACCTGGATGGCCCGCGCAATCCCTGGCAGGCACCGCAAGCCGGCTACCGGCATCTGGACGAAGTGGTGGCCTGGAACCAGGCGCTGATGGGCGCCAGCTACGCCGAACTGCGTGCCGGACGCATGCCGATCATGCTCGGTGGCGACCATTGCCTGGGCATCGGCTCCATCACCGCGGTGGCCAAGTACTGCCGCGAGCAGGGCCGGCCGTTGCGGGTGCTGTGGCTGGATGCGCACTCGGACTTCAACACCAGCGAGGTGACGCCCTCGGGCAATGTGCACGGCATGCCGGTGGCCTGTCTGTGCGGGCTGGGCCCGGAGACGCTGACCCATCTGGGCGGCAGTGCGCCGGCGCTGTTGCCCGAGCAGGTACGGCAGATCGGCATCCGCTCGGTGGACCCGGAGGAGAAGCGGCTGATCAAGCAGCACCGCATCGATGTCTACGACATGCGCTACATCGACGAAGCCGGCATGAAGCGCACCATGGAGGCCGCGTTGCAGGACATGAGTGCCGACACGCACCTGCATGTGAGCTTCGATGTGGACTTCCTCGACCCCAGCATCGCGCCGGGCGTGGGCACCACCGTGCCCGGTGGCCCCAACTACCGCGAGGCGCAGCTGGTGATGGAGATGATCGCCGACACCGGGCGCATGGGGTCGTTGGACATCGTCGAGCTCAACCCGGTGCTGGACAACCGCAACGCGACCGCCGAACTGGCGGTGGATCTGGTCGAAAGCCTGTTCGGCAAATCGACGCTGATGCGGGATTGATCCAGCGCTGAACGCGGCGCGCCACGTTCACATCAAATCCACGGCCGCGCAGTCAGATTTGGCGCCAAGCTAGGTGCGCTGGCACCGTTACACAACGAGGACGAGCGATGAAGCGACTGCTGACACTGATGGTGCTGGGCCTGTTTTCGGCCGGCGTGATGACGGGCTGCAACACCGTGGCTGGCGCTGGCAAGGACTTGCAGGGCGCGGGTGGGAAGGTCGAGAAAACGGCCGAAAAATGCAGCGATGGTAAGTGCTGATCCGTCACCACCTGAATTGTTCGATTTGCGGCAACGCGCCGCTTTATCCATGAGGAGTCTGTTATGAAGCGTGCAATTGTGCTGCTCGTGCTGTCCATGTTGTCGGTCGGTCTGCTGTCGGGCTGCAACACCGTCGCAGGTGCCGGCAAGGACGTGAAGGGCGCCGGCGAGAAGGTGGAAGACGCAGCGCGTAAGTAATCTGACGCCGCATGCAAACAAAAAACGGGCCGCAAGGTCCGTTTTTTTTTGTGCGCGATCGCGCCGTGCAAGGTGGCATCCGGATGCTGCGCCTGGCGCGGCCTACGCGTTGCAGACTGGCCGTGCGTCGGTAACCGTTCAGTGCCGTGATCAATCGTTTGACACCTGTTGATCAATCGCAAACACCGCTGTCGTCAGTCTGGCGACACGGTCAATCGAGGCCGTATCAAGCGGAGTCATCGCATGAACACTGACATCATTTCCGGCAAGTGGACCCAGTTGAAGGGCAAGGCCCAGGCAAAGTGGGGCGATCTCACCGACGACGATTTCAAGGTTGCCGAAGGCAATGCGCAATATCTGCAAGGCAAGTTGCAGGAACGTTATGGCTGGGACCGCGACCGTGCCCAGACCGAGGTGCGTGCGTTCGAGAAGTCGCTGCGCGACGACACCTGATGGCGCGTCATTCTGCCGCCCGACGGGGCGAGCAGATTGCAGACGACGGGCCGCCCAGTGCGGCCCGTTCTGCGTTTGTGCGTCTAAAACCTGCCTTCGACCAGGGGCCGGCAATGGCGGGCGTGCGGAACCGCTAAACTTGGGGGCTGATTCCCTGGCATTACGCAGATGACCACTCGTGTCCTTACCGGCATCACCACTTCCGGCACCCCGCATCTGGGAAATTACGTCGGCGCGATCCGCCCCGCCATCCAGGCCAGCGCGGGCGCCGATACCGAGAGCTTCTATTTTCTGGCTGACCTGCATAGCCTGATCAAGGCACAGGACCCGGCGCGCACGCAGCGCTCGACGCTGGAAATTGCCGCCACCTGGCTGGCCTGCGGTCTGGATCCGGACAAGGTGTGGTTCTACCGGCAGTCCGACGTGCCCGAGACTACCGAGTTGATGTGGCTGCTGACCTGCGTGGCCGGCAAGGGCATCCTCAATCGCGCGCATGCCTACAAGGCCGCGGTGGACAAGAACTGCGCCGACGGTGAGGACGAAGATGCCGGCGTCACCGCAGGCTTGTTCATGTATCCGGTGCTGATGGCGGCTGACATCCTGATCTTCAACGCGCACAAGGTGCCGGTGGGGCGCGATCAGATTCAGCACATCGAAATGGCACGCGATTTTGCGCAGCGCTTCAATCATGTCTATGGGCGCGAGTTTTTCACCTTGCCCGAAGGGGTGATCGACGAGCAGGTCTCTACCTTGCCGGGGCTGGACGGCCGCAAGATGAGCAAGAGCTACAGCAATACGATTCCGCTGTTTGCACCGCGCGAGGAGTTGCGCAAGCTGGTGTTTTCCATCCTCACCGATTCGCGTGCGCCGGGTGAGGCGAAGGACACGCAGGGGTCGGCCTTATTCCAGCTGTATCAGGCCTTCGCTGCGCCGCAGGAGTCTGCGGCATTTGCGCAGGCATTTGCCGACGGTATTAGCTGGGGCGATGCGAAGCAGCAGTTGTTCGACCGGATCGATCAGGACATTGCACCGCTGCGCGCACGCTACGAAGCATTGATGGCAGAGCCGGCCAAGATCGAAGCGATGCTGCGCGCTGGCGGCGCACGTCTGCGCGCACGCTACGCCACCCCGCTGCTGGCCGAGCTGCGCGATGCAGTAGGCCTGCGCGATCTGTCCCGTCAGGCTGGTGCAGCGGTGAGCGCGGTCGGCGAGAGGATCGCGCTGCCGGTATTCAAGCAATACCGTGAAAGCGATGGCCAGTTCTATTTCAAGTTGAACGACGGCGCAGGTACGTTGCTGTTGCAGAGCGATGGCTTCGCATCGCCACGCGATGCCGGGCAATTGATCGCACGGTTGAAACAGGCAGCGCAGGCGAGCGATTTGCAACTGCCGGGCGTGCATGCGCACATGGATGCGGACGTGATTCTTGCGGCGATGCACGCATTGCGCGAGGCATGATCGACATGACGCTGCAGGCGTCGCTGTTCGCCATGGCTAGCCGCATTCTGGGGTGCCTGTGGCGACATGCATCACAGCGACGCAATGCTTGGGCCTACACTGCAGTCTCTACAACCGCCGCGGGGTGCGAATGACAGTGACAGCCGAGTTCAACATCCACACCATCGATACCGGCTTTGGTGGTGTGCAATTCGATGCAGCGTATTTGATCGTCCAAGCGCAACGCGGCGCCTTGATCGATTGCGGCACCTCGCTGTCGGTGCCACAGATGCTGGCCGCGGTGCAGGCGGCCGGGTTGGCGCCGGCGCAGATAGAGTGGTTGATCCTGACCCATGTACATCTGGATCATGCCGGCGGTGCCGGGACCTTGTTGCAGCACCTGCCCAATGCGCAGGCGCTGGTGCATCCGCGCGGTGCACCGCATCTGATCGACCCCACACGGCTGATTGCCGGCGCCACCGCGGTGTATGGCGAGGCGGAAATGGCGCGCAGTTACGGTGTCATTGCGCCGGTGCCGGCCGAGCGCGTGGTCGAGGCGGTCGATGGGTACACGGTGATGCTGGGCGCGCGCGCGCTGCGCACGATCGATACCCCGGGGCATGCACGCCATCATCTGTGCGTGTGGGATGCGCGTAGCCGCAGCTGGTTTACCGGTGATACCTTCGGCCTGTCGTATCGGCAACTGGACAGTGCCCGGGGTGCCTTCATCCTGCCCACCTCGTCGCCGGTACAGTTCGAGCCCGAGGCGATGCTGCAGTCGATGACGCGCCTGATGGACGCCGCACCGGAGGCGATGTATCTCACCCATTACGGCCGTGTCACATCGCCGGCACCGTTGGCGCAGGCGCTAGGCGAGCAGATTCATGCGATGACCGAGATTGCGCTGGGTTGCGCGCAACGTCCGGACCGGCATCGCTGCATGGTGGCGGCGTTGACCGAATTGTATTTGGAACGCGCACGCCAGCATGGATGTCGGTTGGACGATGCGGCCGTGGAGCAACTGCTGGCAACGGATATCGAACTCAACGCGCAAGGGCTGGGGTTTTGGCTGGATCGTGCAGCGCGACCAAGTTAGCGCTCCGGGAGCGGCTGATATGTCCTCTCGACCGCTGTAGCGAATTGTCACGTCGTTTAAAGCCAGTCAGTCGAATGCGCGGTGCCCTCGCCGCTTGCAGGATACGCCGCAAGTACGTCCTTGTAGGCTCGATGGCGGCATTCATGCCGCCCACGGTCCCGCAAGCGGCGAAGACACCGCACCAGACAGTGCGCCGATGATCTTCTTCAACGCTCTGCGGTTGCCTGGCTTGAATTGGCAGGCGCATGGGGCACGCCGCTGCAACAACAATGTCGGTGGTGACCCGATTGCAGGTATGCACGTCGTGCATCTCGATGGTCGCCGTCCGCCCACCTGTGGCCCCTCAGCCATGCACGCAGTTCCCGCAATCTACTGCATTCTCGCGTCATGGTGCTCCTGCATTGGCTGCGCGCTTGTAAACTATGTGTCATCTACCTGTTGAAAGGGCTTGCCGTGAATCCGATGCGCATCCTGCTGTTGTCCGCCTGCCTGTTTGTGGGAGGTGTGGCGCAGGCCGCCAACGATCTGCCGGGCGGCGGCATCAATGCCGAGGCGTTGTCGCGGCATGTGCGCCTGCTGGCGTCGGACGAATTCGAAGGGCGCGCGCCGGCCAGTGCCGGTGAGCAGCGCACCGTGGATTACCTGGTGGAGCAGTTCAAGGCGGCCGGCCTGGAGCCAGGTGGCGAGCAAGGCGGTTGGACGCAGGCAGTGCCGCTGGTGCGCGCGCAGGTGGATGGCCCGGTGCGCGCAAGCGTGCGCGTCGGCGGCAAGACCCAAGCGCTGGTCAATGGCAACGATGTGATCTTGCAGAGCCTGCGGCCGCAGAAAGCGGTCGCGCTGAAGAATGCGCCGCTGGTGTTCGTCGGTTACGGCATCAGCGCACCCGAGCGGCAATGGGACGATTACAAAGGCGTGGATCTGCGCGGCAAGATTGCCGTGGTGCTGATCAACGATGCCGATTTCGAATCGCCGCAGCCGGGTGCATTCGACGGCAAGGCCGTGACGTACTACGGCCGTTGGACCTACAAGTACGAAGAGGCCGCGCGGCGCGGTGCGGCCGGTGTATTGATCGTGCACGAGACTGCGCCGGCGGCGTATGGCTGGGCCACGGTGCAGAGTTCGGGCATGTCGCCGTTGTTCGACATCGAACGCAGCGATGCCGACGCCCGCGCGCAGCATGTGCCGGTACGTGGCTGGATGCAGCGTGCGCTGGCGGTGTCGTTGTTCAAGCAGGCGGGCCTGGATTTCGAACAAGCGAAGGCACGTGCGCAGCAGCGCGATTTCGCGCCGGTGGCACTGGGCGATGCGACGTTGTCGGTGGATTTCAAGCTCAAGCGCGAGCGTGTGGTCACGCATAACGTGGTGGCCAAACTCACCGGCAGCCAGCACCCGGATGAGACGGTGATCTTCTCCGCGCACTGGGATGCGTTCGGTATCGGCAAGGCCGATGCCAGTGGCGAGACGATTCGGCGGGGTGCGGTGGATAACGCCACCGGCGTGGCCAGCGTGCTGGAACTGGCGCGTGTGTTCGCGGCCGGCCCCAAGCCGCAGCGCAGCCTGTATTTCATCGCGTTGACCGCCGAAGAAAAGGGCTTGCTTGGCGCCAATTACTACGCTGCGCATCCGCTGGCGCCGTTGGACAAGACCGTGGCCGTGCTCAATATGGAAATGTTCAGCCCGGATGGCCTGACCCGCGACATCGCTTCGTGGGGACGTGGACGGGTGTCGCTGGAAGGCGATCTGGAAGCCGCCGCCAAGGCGCGTGGACGCAGCTATTCGCCGGACCCGAATCTGGAGGCGGGCTTCTTCTACCGTGCCGATCATTTTGCGTTTGCGCGTATGGGCGTGCCGGCGATCACGGTTGGTCCGGGGCTGGACATGGTCAACGGCGGCATCACCGCGGGCAAGGCGCTGCGCGACACATATTTCGCCAATTGCTATCACCAGCCCTGCGACATTTGGACTCCGCAATGGGATGCCAGCGGCCATGCCGCCGATACCACGCTGGTCTACGACGTGGGCGTGGCGCTGGCCAACGGCCGGCAGTGGCCGAGCTGGCAGGATGGCTCGGAGTTCAAGGCGATCCGTGCCAAGAGCGATGCGGCGCGCAAATAAGAGCGGCTAACAACACCTAGCGAGCAGCGCTCAGGTGGGCGCGGACGTCGCGCTCAGAACCGGGGTGTGCGCGTGGTACATGCGGATTCCGAGCACCGGCCGCGCCCGCCTGGCGGTGAGCGCAGTCGTTTTGTTAGCCGCTCTAAGTGTGCAGGGCGTGCGTGGGCAGCGTGCCCCCGATCAAGGGGCCAAGACCAGCTAGCAACACGGCTGCGCTGATTGCCAGGCGGGCGTGCGGTACGTGCCACGCGTCCACTGCGAATCCTGCGTGCTGTCCACGCGCATCGGTGACTGCTCGCTACGCCAAGCGGACGCAGTCGGTGCTCGGTGTGGCCTTCGCTCACGCGTCCACTGCCGACCCTGTGCACTGTCCACGCGCATTGGACGGTTGCTCGCGACGTTGTGTTCGTCGCTCTCAGTGCGACTGCTGGTGTTGTGGTCAACGCTCTCGCATTGAACGCCTACGTATAGGCGTGCCCTACGACTTGCCGATGTTTGCGTTACGTGCCGCTGGCGGCACGCTTGTGCTGGGCGACGCTGCCGCACGGATAACGCTTGGCCAGTGCCTGGACGATCAGGTCAGGCGCGGCTTGCGCTTGGCGCGCGTCGGGCAGCGCGCCGATGTCGGCGATGATCGCCTGCAGGTCCGGCATGCCTGCCTTTCCTACCGGCATGCACCACTGGCTGCAGTAGCTGGCGCTGGCAACGCCCAGCAGATAGGCGCCAGCGCGGTTGGCCGACAGCATGACCTTGAGTTCGGCTTGCTCTGGCGCGGTGATTTCCGGCGCCAGCGATCCGTCCAGTCCCGCGTCGATCAGCTTGCTCCCGCTGAGCTCCCAAGGCTCGGGGGTGCGTGCTGCGGTGGTGGTGGACAGTGCGCTCAGGGCGGCCAGGGCCAACCAGAAAAGACGACGCTGCATATGCGCTCTCGGATGCGGGTTGGCGTGCACCATAGCGCGATAGACGGCTGCCGGTTGTGTGCGACGAGGGCGTGTGCATGTGCTCTAGAATTGAGGTTTCCGCTGTACTGCCCGGCACGATTCCGATGTCTTCCTCTCACGATGCTGCCGCGCCTGCGCGCAGCGGGTTAGTCGTTCTCGCCGTGTTGCTGGTCTACGTGGTGTGGGGCTCGACCTATCTGGCGATCCGCGTTGCGCTGGAAAGTGGTGCGCAGCCGCTGACGATGGTGTCCGGCATACGTTTCATCGTCGCCGGTAGCGTGCTCTACAGCGTGCTGCGCTGGCGCAGTGTGGCTGCGCCCACGCGCGCGCAATGGAAGAACGTGGCGCTGATGGGCGCGGCATTGTTGCTGCTGGGCAACGGTATGGTGGTGTCGGCCGGGCGCAGCGTGTCGTCCGGGCTGGCCGCCACGGCGGTGGCGACGGTGCCGTCGGTGCATTGCGCGGGCAGCATGCCAGCGGCGGCGAATGGTTGGGCATTGTGATCGGCTTTGTGGGCATGGTGTGGTTCAACGCCAGCACCCGTTTGACCGCGACGCCGGGTGGGTTGGTGTTGCTGCTGATCGCACCGATCGGCTGGGCGTTCGGCTCGGTGTGGTCGTGCGGACGCGATCTGCCGTCGCCGTTCATGACCGCCGCTGGACAGATGCTGTGCGGTGGCGTGCTGCTGGTCAGCACCGGCTTGCTGATCGGCGAGCGCCCACAGGCATGGCCGAGCCCGCAAGGCGTGTTGGCCGTGGCATACCGATGGGTGTTCGGCGCGATCGTGGCGTTCACCGCTTACGTGGGGTTGCTGCATCACGTGCGTCCGGCCTTGGCCGGCAGCTACGCCTACCCGGTGATTGCGGTGAGCCTGGGCGCCTGGCTGGGCCAGGAGCGCTTCCGCGCGCAGGACATCGCTGCGATGGCGGTGATCCTGGCGGGCGTGTTGGTAGTCATCTTCGCCAAGGCGCGGCGATGAGCACGGTCTCGCCACAGGAGGCGCGGCGCGGGCTACTGATCACCGCGTCCACCTTCGTGCTGTGGGGGCTGGTGCCGCTGTATTGGCATCTGCTCAAGGCGGTGCCGTCGCTGCAGATCATTGCCCACCGCATCGTGTGGAGCACGGTGCTGGTGGTGGTGTGGCTGCTGGCGAGCTTGGGCCTGCGCTGGTGGCGCAGCATTGCCGCGCAGCCGCGTGCATTGTGGATGCTGGCCGGCAGCAGCGTGGCGATCGCGTTCAACTGGGGCCTGTACATCTGGGCGATCAACGCCGGGCATGTCATCGAGGCCAGCCTGGGGTACTTCATCAATCCACTGCTGAGCGTCTTGCTGGGCGTGCTGGTGTTGAAAGAGCGCCTGCGTCGCATCCAGTGGGTGGCGGTGGTGTGCGCGGCAGTGGGCGTGCTGTGGCTGACCATCGTTGCCGGTGCGCCGCCGTGGATTGCGCTGGGGCTGGCGGTGTCGTTCGGTATTTACGGGCTGCTGCGCAAATTGGTGGCAGTGGATCCGGTGGCCGGGCTGGGCGTGGAAAGCGTGTATCTGTTCGTGCCGGCGTTGCTGCTGGCGGCCTGGGGCGAGCAGGGCCACGGCGGCGCGTTCCTGAGCGGCTGGAGCCTGCGCACCGATGCGATGCTGATCTTCGGTGGTGTGGTGACGGCGCTGCCGTTGATCGGCTTCGCTTACGGCGTGCGGCGCATTCCGCTGTCGTTGGTGGGCATCTTGCAATACATCGCGCCGAGCCTGCAGCTGCTGCTGGGCGTGTGGTTCTTCCACGAGCCGTTCGACCAAGGGCGCGCGATGGGCTTTGCCGCGATCTGGGTCGGCTTGCTGTTGTTCGTTGGAGACAGCGTACTGCGTTCGCGTCAGCCGGTGGCGGCGCGCTGAGTCAGCGCCACGCTGCATGCGATGCGTGTGGCGTGGAGCAGCGCGAAGGCTGCGCGTCAGCGTGCCGCGATTGCCGTGCTCAACTCTGCGGCACTGCCAGGGGGCTGGCGACGGCCAGCGTGGAAGCGGGCAGCGTTTGCGGCGCAGGGCAATGGCTGGGGTCTTCTTGCACCTGCGCCAGCCATTGATCGATCGGCCCGCCGAGCAGGTCAAGCCGCAGCGGCAGACTCAAATGGTTTTCGCCAGCGAGCTCGACGTAATGCGCACGCGCACTGGCCAAGGCGAGTGCGCGGCCATGGGTTACTGGAATGTGCTGATCGGCATCGCCATGCAACAGCAGCACGCAGCTGCGCGTGTCGGCCAGAGCGTGTGCGACATCGACATGGTCCAGATCCAACTTGAGCTGGGTATCGGCCGCTGCAATCACCGCGTCGATATTTTGGTCGGCATAGCGCCAGCGCGCATACGCGGCCACCGCCCGCCCGCGCCATCCGTGCGGTTGGCTGGAGAGCATGTGCGGCACCATGTCGCGAATGCCGCGCCCGGCATTGGCGAAGGATTCCATCGCCACCACGCCGGTCACGCGTGGGCCGAGTTTGTCGGCAGTGAACAGCGCGGTGGCCGCGCCGTAGGAAATACCGAACAGATACAGCGGCCCGCGGATTTCGCCGCGTGGCTGCAGTGCATCGATCACATCGATGACGTCATCGGATTCGCGCGTGCCGTAGCCGGACGGCCCGCCGCCGGAATGGCCGTGGTTACGCAGGTCGATGGTGACCACGCGATAGCCGGCCTGCGCGAGCTGCAGCGACCAGGGCAGCAGCGAATCGCCATCCATCATCCAACCATGCAGCACCACCACCGTGCCGCGTGGTGTCGGCGGCACAGCGGTCGGAACCTTGAAACTGAAATCCACATCCAGCGCATGCGCCGGGTCGTTGCGCTGACCCATGTAGCGGTACTGCATGGCGTACTGGCCGGGGTCGATCGCACGCCAGAAGATCGGCACGCCATCGCGCGTCAGCACATGCCCGCTGCGGTTGGGCACCGTGGCGATGGTGGCGGCGATGCGTTCTTCGTCCAGCAGCGGCGAGGTGCCACCGGGCGCAACCAGGCGCTCGCTGAGCGAGGTCGAAGGAGAGGAACAGCCGGCCAGCCACAGGCAGGCGCAGACCAGCAGAAGCAGGCGCGTCATCGCGATTGATCGATGGAACAAACGGCCGAGCAGACTACGGCCTGCCCGGCCCGCGCATCTACCGCATTGCGGTGACAGAACGATGACAGCCTGCCCTGTGTTCAGCTGCGGCAGCCAGATGCGCTGCCGCAGCTGTCACCACTCCCGACTCCCGAATCCCGGCGGGCCAATGGCCCGCCTACACCTCGCGCACGGTCGTGGCGATCAGCAAACGCGCTGCACGCACGCGCACGCCACGCCGACGGCGTTTGCGGCGGCGTTTGCGTAGATGCATGAATAACCGACCATCGCGCTTCTGGTCGGCGTCGATGTGCCGATAGATCCCTGCGTGACTGGCCAAGCCGGTGCGGCCGGCAATCTGTTCGGGACTGACGTCCTCCCTCAGCAGAACCTCGATCTGGCGGATGCGCTCGGCGTCGATGCGTGGACGCCGGCTGGCCTGCGTGCGCCGATGGGCGCTGATGCGCTGCGCGTGATCGGGCCGATACTGCACAGCGTGCTGGTTGCGACGCAGTTTGCGGCTGATCGTGCTGGGCGCACGTCAGAGTTGAAGCCACCTGTAGATAGGCGGCTCTAACGCACTGTTGCTGACGGACTCTGCCAATGAGCGAGCCCTGCTGTCCAGGGCAAGGCAAAGGGCTCGCTCAGTGCAAGCTGGGTCCGTGCTCCACCTGCGTGATCAAAGGCTCATGTGAAAGAGTCACCGCTCCCCAAGCGCCATGCTGGAAAACACGCCGTCGCGGCGCACCCAGGCATGGAACAGGGCTGCGCTCAGATGCCCCAGCACGGTGGCGAACAACAGATACGCCAGCCAGCCATGCGCGCTGCGCAGCCAGGCATACAGCGCAGGGTCGTGCGGTGCGATCGCCGGCAGGTTCGCGCCCGGCCACAGCACGATCGGGTAGCCGCCGGCCGACAACATCGCCCAGCCGATCAATGGCATGCCCAGCATCAATGCATACAGCAGCCAATGCGAGGCAATCGCGGCGGCCTTCTGCCACGCCGGCAGATCGGCCGGCAGCGGCGGTGGGCGATGGCGCAAGCGGTTGATCAAGCGCAGTACTGCCAGGATCAAAATCGCGATGCCCAGCGGGCGATGCAGATCGATCAACCACGGCCGTTGCGTCACCGAGGCCACCATGCCCACACCGACGAACAGCATGGTCAGGATCATCGCGGCCATCAGCCAATGCAATACGCGCGCAGGCAGATTGAAGTGGGTGCGTCTGCTCATTGGCGTGCTCCCTGGCCGGTGGCGGCGCTGCCTTGGCCGTCAGCGATCTCGCGCTCGCGGCGATTGAACGATTGCGAATACACCGACGAGCGTGCCGCCAGAATCGGGTCATTCGATGCGGCAAGGCCCTTGGGCAAGATCAACGGGTCGTAATTGAGATCGCGGCACGGGCCGGTGGCCTGCGGCTGCGCACGCTCGATCAAGAGCGTCCCGGCCACGATCTGCTTGCGGCTGTCCGGCCACGGCTGCGACGGGTCGTCCACCGCATCGCCGGGCTCGGCGATGGTCAGCACCATGTCCCAACGCAGCGGCCCCTGCGTCAGCCGCGCATCCAGATCGGTGGCGAGAAAATCGCCATCGGCCTGCTTGCGTTGTTCGGCGCTCAATTCCTTGAACGGCGTCTGCGGGCGCATCGACCAGCGGATGTAGCGTTCGCGTCCATCGCCGGCAATCGCGCGGAACGCGTTGACGCCGTTGTACTGCGTGTTGGCCCAGCTGTCCGACCACGGCGCGGTCTTGGCCCACTGCTGGAACTTTGCTGCCTCCGGATATTGCTTGCCGAACGCCGCCAGTTTTTCCGGGTCCGGCTTGCCGGTGGCCGGGTCTGGCTTGGAGGCCACATTGAGTGCCTGAAAGCCGGCCGGCGTGGCGACCACGAAGAACGGAAAACTGTTCATCGCCGTGCGCCATTGCTGCCCATCGTCGCTGCGCAACAGCAGCGCCATGCTGCGTACGCGCGCCTGCCCGTCGGGCCCGTGCGGGTCGCCGCCGCCGATCGACATGCGTCCCAGCACCGGCGTGCTGGGCTGGCTGAAGATGCGTGCCGACGACAGCCAGGTGGCCTTGCCGCTGGACTGGAAGTGCCCGCTCACGCAGACACCCTTGGTATGCGCACGGCGGAAGCCCGGATGCGGCGGCCCGCTGGATTCGATGGTGTCGGTCATGCGTGCGGCAGTGAGCCGGTCGCTGCCGATCCAGCCGGCCGTCCAGGCAAACGCCAGCGCAACGCCGCCGGCAATCGCGGCAATCCCCAACAACGGCAGCACGGGGCTGCGCGCACGCGGGGGCGAGGGAGGTGGCAACGTCATGGCTGGCTCCTGTGGTCGATGCTGTGAGTGGTCGATGCAGTGAGACGACGTGTGCGCCGAGTTATTCCCTTGATCGCCAATAATAGTGTGGCACGCGCACGAATGGTGGGAATCATCCGCGCTTCAGTGCGTCCACTGCGTGATGCCACCACCAAAACCTGCCAATGGATGCTCTGGACGATGACCAACTGCGCGCCATGCTGCCGGCGCTGCGCCGCTTCGCGCGCTCGCTGAGTGGCGACCCCGCCAGCGCCGACGATCTGGTGCAAGCCACACTCGAGCGTGCGCTGCGGCGGTGGCGCACACGGCATACCGCCGACGCCCTGCAGCCGTGGTTGTTCGCCATTTTGTACCGGCAGTTTCTGGATGGGCAGCGCCGTGTCGCGCGCTGGCAGCGGGTGGTGGGTCTGTTCGCCCCACAACAGCCCAGCCAATCCGCATCCGCCGAACAGGTGCACGACGGTCGCGCCATGTTGGCCCGTCTGGCGTTGTTGCCACCCGAGCAGCGCGCCTTGTTGCTCTTGGTCAGCGTGGAGGGTTTCAGTGATCGCCAGGTGGCAGACACCCTCGGCATCCCGATTAGCACGGTGATCTCGCGCCTGTCGCGTGCGCGCGAACGCTTGCGCGCAGTCAACGAAGGTCACGTGAACCACGCACCTGCATCGAGGATCCTGAAATGACCATCGCACCGCCCGACGAACACGCGTTGCACGCCTATGTCGATGGCCGCCTTGCCCCGCAGCAACACGCAGCAGTGGCGGCCTGGTTGCAGGCGCATCCCGCGCCGGCCGCGCGCGTGGCTGGCTGGCTGGAAGCGCGATGCCGAAGCGCTACGTGCCGCGCATGCCGGCCTTGCACCGGAGATGGGCGCCATGCACTCACGCCTGCGGCGATTCGCCGTGGCCTGCAACAACGCCGTCGCGCCGTGTTTGCTGTGGCCGCCAGTTGCGTGCTGGCACTGGGCTTGGGTACCGGACTGGGCTGGCAGCTGCATGCGAGCCGGGTCGCCAGCCAACGCGTGCCGATGGCCGCTGCCGTCGCCGCTTATCGCCTGTTCGCCGATGCCGGCACGCAGCAGGGCGTTGCGTTGGACGTGCAGCGCCGTGCGGAGTTGCAACCGTGGTTGCGCACGTATTTCGGCAATGCCGGCGTCGTGCCGGATCTGCGCGCGCAAGGCCATACGCTGCGCGGTGGGCAATTGCTGTTCATGCTGGAAGGCGCGGCCGCGATGCTGGTGTATAGCGTGCCAATTGCGCGCATTGGCCTGTATCTGCGTCCACGCAGCGGACCGATGCCGACCGGCGAGCGCCGCGATGGCCGTCTGTTGGCACAATACTGGGCTGAAGGCGATACCGCATTTGCATTGATCGGCCCGGCGACGCAGACACGCATGCGCACGATCGCGCCATTGTTGCGTAACCAGGGATGACCCGCGCAGCGGAAGCGCTGTGTTCGCCGCAGCGTGACAGCAGCGCTGGCCGCGCTCAACTTCCGTAACGTTGCTGCAGCATCGCGAACGCCGAGCGCAGGGCCAGTGCTTCGCCGCCGGCGGGGCGGCCAGGGCGGTCGCTGTCGTTCCAGGCGTAGACGTCCAGATGCGCCCACGGCTGGCCGGGTGCCACGAAGCGTTCCAGATACAGCGCGGCGGTGACGGCGCCAGCCATGCGCGAGCCGGCGTTTGCCATATCGGCGACATGGCTGTTGAGATAGCGCAGATACGGACGCCATAGCGGCATGCGCCACACCGGGTCGCGGGTCTGTTCGCCGGCGTTGATCCAGGCCTGTGCCAGCGCATCGTCGTTGGCGAATAGCGCCGGCAGGTCAGGGCCCAGCGCGATCCGCGCCGCGCCGGTGAGGGTGGCGAAATCCAGGATCAGGTCCGGGCGCTGCTCGGTGGCATAGCTCAGCGCATCGCACAGCACCAGGCGGCCTTCGGCATCGGTGTTGTCCACTTCCACCGTCACACCGGCGCGGGTGGTGATCACCTCGCCAGGGCGGAACGCATCCGGGCCCACCGCGTTTTCCACTGCCGCAATCAGCAGCGTCAACCGCACCGGCAACTGCTGCGCCATCACCAGCCCGGCCAGCGCCAACGCATGCGCCGCACCGCCCATGTCCTTCTTCATGTTGCGCATGCCATCGGCCGGCTTCAGATCCAGCCCGCCGGTGTCGAAGCACACACCCTTGCCGACCAGCACCAGATGCGGATGGGCCGTGTCGCCCCACTGCAACTCAATCAAGCGCGGCGCGCGATGCGACGCGCGCCCCACCGTATGGATGGTGGGGAAGTTCTGCGCCAGCAACGCCTCGCCGACAATCGCATCGACCTGAGCGCCATGCGCTTGGCCAACTGCGCGCGTGGCGTCTTCCAGGTGCTGCGGGCCCATGTCTTCGGTGGGCGTATTGACCCAGTCGCGCACCTGCAGGCAGGCCTCGATCAAGGCGCGCGTCTGTGCCGACGGCGTGGCCGCCAGTTCGGCCGGCGCACGCGGCACCTTGCGATAACGCGCGAAGCGATACGCGCCCAATCCCCAGCCCAGATGCAGCAACGCCTGCTCGGCATCACTCAACGGGTTGGCCAGCGTCCAGCGGCTGGCCGGCGGCAATGCCATCGGCGCATGCGCATAAGCGTAGGCATCAGCACGATCGCCAATACCGAGAATCGCCCCGGCCAGCCCGTTGTCGCCCGGCAACAGCAGTACGCTGCCCGGTGCGGCTTCGAAACGCTGCGCCTGCGCCCACGACAGCACACCGGTGGGCTGTTGTGCGCACCAGCGCGTAAAGCTCTCGCGGTCGAGTACATACAGCGGCAAGGCCGCGGCGTTGGAATCGATGAAACCGGTGAGGTGCGACATGGGAATCCTCGAATGTGGCGCCGTGCGCCGAGCAATGGGCTCAGGCGGGAAGGGTGATGCCGGCGTGCGCGGGGCCAGGATGCGGCGGCTGCGCGTCCAGCCAATCGGCCAGCCCGGTCATGCTGTCGAATTCCAGATCCGGTTGCTGGGTGGGGTGCGACCACACCGCACCTTCGCGGTTGATCCAGCAAGCGCGCAGGCCTGCATCCAGCGCGCCCAGCACGTCCGTGCGCACGTGGTCGCCCACATGCAGCACGTGCGCCGGAGACACCTCAAGCCGGCCGCAGGCGGCCAGGAAGATGCTCGGGTCGGGCTTTGCGCTGCCGTGTTCACGCGAGCCCAGCTGAAATGCGAAGTGATGCATCAGCCCGATGCGCTGCAGATCGGCATTGCCGTTACTGAGCGCGGCCACCGGTACGTGCGCAGCGATGCGCGCCAGCGCGTCGAGCACATCCGGATAGCATTCCACCTGGTTGCGTGCGGCATAGAACACTTCGTAGGCCGGCTCCAGCAACGCCAGATCGCCGCCGCTCTCGCGCAACGCCATTTCCAGCGTCAACCGACGCAGCGCGCTGAGGTCGTGATGCAGGTGCGGGTTGTCGGCAAAGCTGCGCTCACACAGCGCGCGCATCGCCTCCACCGGAAAGCGCTCGGCAGTGACCGGACTGTGCTCGCGCATCCAGTCGTACAGCATCTGATCGATCCGCGCCCCGATCGGCGCAAAGGGCCACAACGTATCGTCGAGGTCGAGGGTGATGGCGCGGATGTGGAAGCTCATTGCCGCATTTTACGGCGGTGGCTATGAAAAGGGGGTTGCGGAGTCGGGATTGGAGAGTGGCAAAAGCAGTCAAGTGGCCTTCGAGCCGATCCAGTGACGCAATGCATGCCTTTGCGGCTCCCCAGTCCCCGCTACTCAAGCAACCGCGCCCAGCGCTGCATGACGTCCACCCGGCTCAGCACCATCTTGATGCAGACCAGCAAAGGAACCGCCAGCAGCAGGCCGACCATGCCCCACAACCAGCCGAACAGCATCAGCCCCAGGATCAGCATCAGCGGCGAGATCGCCATGCGGCGGCCCAGTACGATGGGCGTGACCACCTGGCCTTCGATGGTGTGCAGTGCCAGGTACAGGATTGCCGGCAACAGCGAGGACAAGGTAGTGCGGAATTCCACAAAGCCCATCAGCAGCATCAGCATCACGCCGATCAACGGACCTACATACGGCGCAAAATTCAACAACCCTACCACCGTGCCCCACAAGATCGCTTCCGGCAGCGGAATCTTCAGTACATACAAAATGCCGGCAAACACCAGCCCGACCAGCGTGTTGATCACGCTGATGGTGAGCACGTAGCGCGAAACCTCGCGTTCGATGTCCAGCATGATCTCGGTGGTGAAACGTTGCTGCTGGCGGTTCGGCAGCAAGGCGATCGCATGCCGCTGCAGGCTTTCGCCATAGACCATGAAGAAGAACGTCAGCAGCACCACCGCCAACACCGACGCGGCGAGCTTGGGCGTGCGGACCAGGGCCTTGTAAGGGTCGTCCATCTGCGTGCGCACGATCTGCACGCCGCGCTGGCCTTCGCCACCGGCGGCGCGTGCAAAATTTTCCGCCGCCTGATTGGCCTGCATCACCGGCTTGGTGAGATTGCGCACATCGTGGGCAATCTGCTGCATGTGCTGCGGTGCCTGTTGCGCCCACTCGGCAGCCGGGCCGGCCAGTTGCACCGCCAGGGTCACGGTGCCTGCCAGGCCCAGGCACAGGATGAGCAAAGCGCCGAGAAACCGCGGGATATACAACTTGCGCAGACCGCGCAGGATGGGGTTGCCGATCAACGCGAAAAACACGGCCAGCATGATCGGCAGAATGATCGTCTGCGCCGCCCACAGCGTGTAGCCAACGGCAAGCGTGGCCAGCACCACCATCGAGGCAGGTGCGCGCGGGCGGTGCGCTGGTGCGGGCGGAAGCGAATCTGCCGCGGTGGCGGCATCCGATGAGTCGACGGAAAGAGACATACGCGCCCTGGCAGCAGACTGGCGTGCTGCCAGCGGTGCGCCATTATCGGCCCAATGCGTCAACAGCGCGCACAGAATCTGTGGGCGCGGTGTCAGTGAGCGGGTGGTTGCCTGGAGGACTCGGCCGCGCGCGCACTGGTGCAGTTTTCAGGGGTCGGGTCGGCACGCGATGTGGCGTCGCCGGCGACGCTGGGATCGCAGCGCAAGCATACCTTTGCCTATGTTAACAACGGACAGGCATGCTGGTGTGTTGATTGCAGAACTCGGCGGGTGCTTACCCGCCGCGTCCATGCTGTCTCTATTTGCTGCCGGCCGCCAGCCAAGCGCCAGCCGGTCTGTTTGCCAGCTTCGCGCAGACTGTCGAACCCTTGCATATCCAGGACGCCGCGTTGGTCGCTGTCGTTGAAGTGTTCCATGAAGCCGCTTGAGTGCATGGGACATCCATCTTCTGCACTCCTGCGTTGAAGGCGGGTGCGCCCATCTATGCCCGATCAGCCTGGATGCCAATGGCTCCGGGTTGACCTTTCGCTGTGTACGGACAACAAAAAACCCCCGATCTCTCGAGGGTTCTTTTAAATCCCAGCATAAGCCCTGGAACTGAAATTGGTGCGCCCGGAGGGATTCGAACCCCCGACCAATGGCTTCGGAAGCCACTACTCTATCCGGCTGAGCTACGAGCGCCTGGCCGCGCATTATGCCAGAACAGCCGGCGTGCGCGTGATGGGGCTGGGCGACACGGGACCTGGCCAGCCACGGCGTCACTCCAGATGTGATGACACCGGCCTCTCGGCCGGGGCATTCGCCGGGCGGCACCGGATGCCCAGGTTCAAGCGCACAGGGTCCAGACGTGCAGCGGCGCGGCCATCTCAAGCGGCCGTCGCCAGATGCAAGCCTGCTCAACGCTCCCCACCTGACCGTCAGGTTGAGCACGCGCCTGAGCGCGGTCATTGCCGAGCCTGCGGGGCAATCGCACCGCCCGCCCCAGCCCGCCTGCACCAACGCACGGCCCTGGCCGCTCGCAACCTTGATCGCTGCGGCCAGCCGTATCCCATCGCGGAGGCAGGGCATTGCCAGGATTGCCGCCCGCACAGCGCCCACATGACCACGGCCGAGCCGCGCTGCTACCCTTTGCCGCATGAGCAAGCATGATGTCGAACGACTGCCCGCAGCGTGCGGGCTGACGTGCCCGCAGCGACTGGGCCAGTACTGGCAGCTGGTCCGTGGCGACCGCCCGATCGGGAGTCTGCTGCTGCTCTGGCCTACCTGGTGGGCGTTGTGGCTGGCCGCCGATGGCCTGCCGCCGCTGTGGACGCTGTTCGTGTTCACCGCCGGGGTGTGGCTGACCCGCTCGGCCGGCTGCGTGATCAACGATTACGCCGACCGCTGGCTGGATCCGCACGTGGAGCGCACCAAATCGCGTCCGCTGGCCACCGGCGCGGTCTCCGGGCGCGAGGCGCTCTGGGTATTCGTGGTACTGATGTTGGTGGCCTTCGCGCTGGTGTTCACGCTCAACTGGCTGACCGTGCTGCTGAGCGTGCCCGGCGTCTTCCTGGCCGCCAGCTACCCCTATCTCAAGCGCCACACCCACCTGCCCCAGGTCTATCTGGGCATGGCGTTCGGCTGGGGCATCCCGATGGCCTTCGCCGCCGTGCAAGGCAGCGTGCCGGTTCTGGGCTGGCTGCTGTACGCCGCCAACATCCTGTGGGCAACTGCCTACGACACCTGGTACGCCATGGTCGACCGCGACGACGACATCCGCATGGGCAGCAAATCCACCGCCATCCTGTTCGGCAGATTCGATCTGGTCGCGCAAGGCATCTTGTATGCGCTGATGTTCGCAGTCCTGGCCTTGGTCGACCTGCGCGCTGATCTTGGTGCGGCGTACTGGGCCGGTCTGGGCGTTGCGGCCCTGCTGGTGGCCTACGAATTCCGCATCGCCCGCCACCGCGAGCGCGGCCCCTGCTTCCGTGCCTTCCTGCACAACAACTGGGTTGGCCTGGCGATCTTCGTTGGCATCGCGGTGGCGGGGCGTTAGATTCGGGAATGGGGATGGAGATGGAGATGGAGATGGAGATGGAGATGGAGATGGGAAATTCGTCGATTGAAGATCAGACATTGAAGTAGCGAGCAAGGATTCACAACTTGCCAGCCTCTACTGTTCAATTGCTCAATCTCTTTTTTAGCGATCCACCCACGGAAGCCGGATCGCTATCGACCACGCTGTCCTGTCAGACAGAGAGCCCCTC
This sequence comes from Xanthomonas sp. JL1, assembly GCF_038405005.1. Taxonomy (NCBI): domain Bacteria; kingdom Pseudomonadati; phylum Pseudomonadota; class Gammaproteobacteria; order Lysobacterales; family Lysobacteraceae; genus Xanthomonas; species Xanthomonas sp. JL1. The sequence goes on from NZ_JBBYGR010000043.1 coordinate 39,754, forward strand.
TCCTGCGGAAGAGCGGAAGGGGTGCGGGTAAGGGCGAAGCCTCACACAGCTGGCGCCGGCAGGCTAGATCACGGCACCCGCGCGCAGACCCAGGCATCCACCCGTTGCACTCCAGCCTTTCGCAATGCCTTCGCAGCGGCGTGCAGCGTCGCGCCGGTGGTCATCACGTCATCCACCAGCGCCACATGTGCCGGCAACGGGCCGCGGGCGACGAAGGCGTCGCGCAGATTGCGCTGCCGCTCGACCGCATCCAGCTCGGATTGCGGCGCGGTCGCGCGCACGCGGCGCAGCAACGGCAGGCACGGCAGCTGCAATGCGCGGCCGAGCGGCCTGGCCAACTCCAGCGCCTGGTCGTAGCCGCGCTGGCGCAGGCGCTGCCGGTGCAGGCTCACCGGCACCAACGCCTGCGGGCGCGGCAGCTCCACGCAGCGCCGGGCCATCAGCTCGCTAAGCAGGCGACCCGCCGCCAGATCTTGGTGGAATTTGAACCGCCGCAGCAGCCCGTCCACTGGCCAGCGATAGGTGAAACAGGCATGCACGCGCTGCAGCGGCGGTGGTTCCTGCAGGCATTGCCCGCACAGGGCCACCCCATCGGAGGCGAACAGCTGAGTGGCGCAGCATAAACAGGCGTGGCCGTGATCCGGCAAGGCGGCGCGACAGGAGGGGCACAGATCGCCGTCGGCCGTGCCTGCCTCTGCGCACACCAGACACAGGCTCGGCAGCAACAACCGAAACACCCGTTGCGGCCACCTGTAAACCGATCGCACCTGATTGACGTTGACAGCATCTCCCATGCTCACCAGACTGCCTTGCTTTCAAGCCGCTGACTGTCAGGAAACTCCGATGTCTGTTGTCGTCCGCCATGACTGGGATCACAAAGAGCTGCAGGCGCTGTTCGATCTGCCGTTTCCGGAGCTGCTGCACCGCGCCGCCAGCGTGCATCGCGCCCATTTCGATCCGGCTGAAGTGCAGGTCTCCACACTGCTGTCGGTCAAGACCGGCGGTTGCCCGGAAGACTGCGCGTATTGCCCGCAGGCGCAGCGCTACGACACCGGCGTGACCGCGCAGAAGCTGCTGGAGACCGAAGAGGTCGTGGCCAAGGCGCGTCAGGCCAAGGCGGCTGGCGCCTCGCGTTTCTGCATGGGCGCCGCCTGGCGCTCGCCCAAGGAGCGCGACATCCCCAAGGTGGCCGCGATGATCCGCGAGGTGAAAGCCATGGGTCTGGAAACCTGCGCCACGCTCGGCATGCTCGACGCCGGCCAGGCGCGTGCGCTCAAGGATGCCGGGCTGGACTACTACAACCACAATCTGGACACCGCGCCGGATTATTACGACACCATCATTCACACCCGCCAGTACCAGGACCGCCTGAACACGCTGGAGCATGTCCGCGATGTCGGTCTGAAGACCTGCTGCGGCGGCATCGTCGGCATGGGCGAAACCCGCGACCACCGCATCGGCCTGCTGCTGGCGCTGGCCACGCTGCCGGCGCATCCGGATTCGGTGCCGATCAATCAGCTGGTGCAGGTGCCCGGTACTCCACTGCACGGCACCCAGCAGCTGGACCCGTTCGAGTTCGTGCGCATGATCGCGGTTGCGCGCATCGCCATGCCCAAGTCGATGGTGCGCCTGTCCGCCGGCCGCGAAGCAATGAGCGACGAACTGCAGGCGCTGTGCTTCCTGGCCGGTGCCAATTCGATCTTCTACGGCGAAAAACTGCTCACCACCGGCAACCCGGATACCGAGCGCGACCAGACGCTGTTCCAGCGCCTGGGTCTGCGCCCGATGCAGATCACCGTCGATGCGGCCGAGCACGATCACCCCGCTACCGTGCATGCGGAGATCACCCGCAGCGCGGCCTGCGAGCATACCGCCTGAGCCGGCGTCCGGCACCGGTCGTCGGTGCCGGCTGGGCGCGCTGAGCCCGGCACGCTACGCTAGCGGCCCTTCTCTGCCGTTGAACGCTCCCATGGCTCGCCCCGATCTGCACGGACGGATTTCGTCGCTACGTAAATTGCATGTGGCCCAGGACCGGGTGCGGGTGCGGCGACAGGTCGGCCGCCGCGATGGCGTGCGGCTGGAAATCGACGGCCGCTGGCTGACCGGGTTCTGCTCCAACGACTATCTAGGCCTGTCGCAACAGTTCGAAGTGATCGCCGCGCTGCAGGATGCCGCTGCCCGCGATGGCGCCGGTGCCACCGCCTCGCATCTGATCTGCGGCCACCACACCGCGCACGAAACGCTTGAGCGCGAAATCGCCGAGTGGCTGGGCTATCCATCGGCGTTGCTGTTCGGCAACGGTTTCATCGCCAATCTGGCGGTGCAACAGGCACTGCTCAGCGAAGAAGACGATGTCTGCGTGCAGGACCGGCTCAATCACGCCAGCCTGCTCGACGCCACACGGCTGGCTGGCTGCCGGCTGCGACGCTATCCACATCTGGATGTGGAAGGCGCGATGCGTCAGCTCAAAGGCGCGCCCGAGGGTGCGGCGATGCTGGCCAGCGACGCTGTTTTCAGCATGGATGGCGATGTCGCGCCGCTGCGCGCGTTGAGCCTGGTGGCCCGCATGCAGGACGCCCTGTTTTATGTGGACGACGCGCACGGTGTTGGCGTGCTCGGCCCCCAGGGTCGCGGCTGCGTGGCCGATGCCGGGCTGGGCGTGGCCGAAGTGCCGTTGCAGTTGGTGACCCTGGGCAAAGCGCTCGGTGGCTACGGCGCGGTTGTTGTTGGCGACGACGCGCTGGTGCGCCATCTGGCCGAAACCGCGCGCCCGTACATTTACACCACTGCATTGCCACCGGCCCAAGTCGCCGCCACGCTGGCAGCCGTGCGCCTGGCGCGTCGCGACGATTGGCGGCGTGCGCGCCTGGTCGAATTGATTGCTGCGTTCCGCGATGGCGCGCGCAAGCATGGCTTCGAACTGATGGCGTCCGACACGCCGATCCAGCCCTTGCTGTGCGGTGAAGAAGCGACCGTCATGGCGATGTCGGCCGCACTGGAACAGGCGGGTTTCATGGTCGGCGCCATTCGTCCGCCCACCGTGCCCGAAGGCAAGGCGCGCTTGCGCGTGACGCTGTCCGCGCTGCATACGCCGCAGCAGGTGCAGGCGCTGATCGACGCTATCGTGCAGGCGCGCGATGTGGTGAGCCGGCAGCCGCTGCGTGCGTCTGCCTGAGACAAGCTGTGGCTTGTGCATGGCCTGCGCTGAAACAAGCGTGGGTCACTCAACGAGTGCATTGATTGCATGACGCATGCGCGTGGAAGGCGACAACCATGTGCTGATCTTTCGTTCCGATATGGGTCCCATGCAGTGCACCGGCGTTGCAGCGGGCGCGCGCTCGTATCCAATCGCATCTGTGCACTGACATGTCCCTAGCGGCAGGAAATGCATCGTAGCTAATGTCCACAGGCTTACCGACCTGTAACAGACCGACCGCCGAGCTGGGCGCCCATAGTTCGGCCACGAGCTTCGAATTTCTGGGAAGGATCACCATGAGTTGTGACGCTTCATCTACGGCCATGCCAGGATGTGCGAGGACATTTACGACAATGCCAGGTCCTCAAAAGCGTTGCGAATCGGAGTTGAATTCACCGAACAAATGTCGACGTCTGCTGTCCAACCATCCATAAAGAAGAGAGACGGACGTTTGGTATCTCGGGCAGCGCTGGAAGAAATGCGCCTGATGGCGTTGCAACGGATGGGCGAAGGCGAATCGCCGGCCGAAGTGGCCTCGTCGTTCGGGTTGCATCGCGGCTGGGCGTACAAAGTGCTGGCGCGAGCACAGGAGGGCGGCGCTGGCGCATTGATGACGCGTAAGGGCAGCGGTCGTCCGCGGACGTTGACGCCGGCGCAGGAGCGCCAGGTGTTCGGCTGGGTTAATGGCAAGAACCCTGGCCAGCATGGCTTCGACTTCGGTTTGTGGACGCGGCAGGTCGTGCGTGAACTAATCGAGAAGAAGTTTGCCGCACGGTTGAGTCTGGCCAGCGTCGGGACGTTGCTGGCGCGGCTGGGGCTGAGCCCACAGAA
>NZ_JBBYGR010000044.1:0-67847 GCF_038405005.1 Xanthomonas sp. JL1
CAGCAGCGCTTGATCGCTCCAGTCGGCATCGGCCACCAGATGGTGCATCGATTGATGGGCTGAGCGCACGTTCTGCGGGTGCACCCGCGCGGCCATGGGCTCCACGCTCTTGCGCCCTCCAGGCAGTAGCAACCCCTTCGGGTACCAGTGTGCGGGCTGTTTGCGATCCGCATGGGACAGGGCGGCAGCAACTACTTCCCCGTACTGTTCAAAACGCACTTCCAGTGTCCTATTCAACACAGCTCTCCCGCGCGGCCTGAAGGTCTTCCAATAGTGGCACAAAGGTACGATTATTTGTAACACAGTGGAACTAACGGTCGGACCGTGCCCGATAGTCGGCGTCCAATCTATGCGTCGCCTGCGTCAACTGTTCCAACACGCCGTCATTGCAGACGACATCATCGGCAATGGCCAGCCGCTGCTCGCGCGTCGCTTGCGCAGCAATCATGCGGTCGGCCAGCTCGGCCGTCGCTGCGTCGCGCTGCATCAGGCGTTGGTGTTGCAAGGCGACCGGCACGTCGACGACGAGGATGCGATCAAGCCAGGGATAGCCCGCCCGCCCGCCGGCCTCGGTGAGTAAGGGGATGGCGACAATGGCGTACGGAGCCAGTGCCGCCAGCGCTGCGCGCTGCAGTTCGCTGCGGATGGCTGGGTGGGTGATGGCTTCGAGCACTCGTCGTTGTGCGGTATCTGCAAAGACGCGCTGGCGCAGGGTCTGGCGGTCCAGCGTTCCGTCGGTGAGCAAAACCTCGGCCCCGAACTGCGCGACGATGGCGTCGAGAACTGGCCCCGGCGCCACCACTTGCCGGGCGACGAGATCCGCATCGACTACGGGCACCCCCAGCTTCTCGAACTCGGCGGCGAGGGCACTCTTGCCGGAGGCGATGCCACCCGTGAGGCCGACGATGAAATCGCTCATCGTCGTGCCAGGATCAACGCAGACCTGCGAAGTGCAGGTAGCCGTCCACCAGGTCGTTGCCCCAGAAGAACACCACCCAGCCGGCGATGGCCAGGTAGGGGCCGAACGGGATGGGGGTGGCGCGGTCGCGGCCCTTGGCGACTAGCCAGATCGAGCCGAGGATGGCACCAACCAGCGAGGAGATCAGGATGATGGGCAGGATGCCTTTCAACCCACACCACGCGCCAAGCGCGGCCAATAGTTTGAAATCGCCATGGCCCATACCTTCCTTGCCGGTGAGCTGCTTGAACAGCCACCACACCGTCCATAGCGACACATAGCCAACCGTCGCGCCCAATAGGGCGGGCTTGGCTGGCATGTAGAGGTTGTCCATCGAGCCGACCAGGCCCAACCACATCAGCGGCAGAGTCAATTGGTCGGGCAGCAGCTTGTGACGCAGGTCGATGCCCGACATCGCCACCAGGAAACAGCTCAGCACGATCGCGCCGAAGCCCTGCCAGCCAAAGCCGAAGCGCCAGACGCTTGCCACGCACAGGATCGACGTCAGCAACTCGACTAATGGATATTGGATGGAGATCGGCTTGCCGCTGTAGCGCGACTTGCCGCGCAACATCAGCCAACTGAAGAGCGGGATGTTCTCCCACCATTTGAGCTTGTCGCCAGTGACCGGGTCATGCGAAGGCTCTACCACGATCCCCGGCGGCGGCGGCTCATAGATGTCCGGCAGCTCCAGGATCTCGCGTGCATCGCGTCGCCATTGCCACTCCATACGCCTGGGCAAGCGCAGGATCACCACGTTCAGGAAGCTGCCGATCAGCAGTCCCAGTCCGGCCGCGGCGGGAAAGCCGAGACCGGGATGCTGGTCGAGAAATGCCATTACGTCTTAACCCACCACTGCGCCGAGTTTGAAGATCGGAAGATACATGCCGATGACCATGCCGCCGACGATCGTGCCGATGAAGACCATGATCAGTGGCTCGAGCAGGCTGCTGAGTGCATCCACGGCATTATTGACCTCCTCCTCAAAGTATTCAGCCACTTTGAAGAGCATTGCATCAAGTGCGCCGGCTTCTTCGCCAATCGCAGTCATTTGAATAACCATGTGTGGAAATAGGTTCACCTGTTTCATCGCCATGTTGACCGGGTAACCCACAGACACATCGTCCCGCATCCTGAAAACAGCCTCTTCATAAAGCTTATTGCCAGTAGCGCCAGCTACGATCCCAAGTGCCTCAACTAGAGGAACGCCTGCCTTGAATGTCACTGCAGTGGTCCGTGCAAAGCGTGCAATCGCACTGTTGTGCATGATCTGCCCGATTACGGGCACCTTGAGGATCAATCGATCAAGTCCATGCTGCATCCGTGGAGAACGTTTGTAGGCAAAGATGAAGCCAACGACAGATCCAACTGTCACTATCAGCATCAACCACCAATAGCTGACCATGAAGCGCGATGCGTTGACGAGGAGCTGAGTGAATGCCGGTAGTTCGGCACCGAAGCTCTTGAATACTTCCTCGAACTGAGGCACCACGAAGATGAGCAAAATCGCACTCACGATGATTGCCACTGCAACCACCATGGCAGGGTAGAACAGTGCCTTTTTGATCTTGCCCTTCAGAGCTTCAATGTTTTCTTTGTAGGTAGCGACCGTTTCGAGGACTGTCTCCAGTACGCCAGCGCCTTCGCCCGCGCGGACGAGGTTGCGGTAGAGCTCGTCAAACTGAACGGGATGTTTGCTGATGGACTCGTAGAGCGAGGATCCACCCTCGATATCTGTCCTGATCTGGCCGACCATTTTTTTCATGCGTGGGTTCTTGTGTCCCTCGCCAATGATCTCCAACGAACTGACGATGGGCACGCCCGACTTCATCATCGTCGCCATCTGGCGGCTAAAGAACGCAATTTCTTTAGGGGTAATTTTCTTCCCCGCCCCTCCGAACAGAGGCTTCGGCTTTTGCTTCACCATGCTGGGCACGATGCCCTGACGGCGCAGCTCTGCTCGCAACATATTGGCGTTGCGGGCTGTCTGCTCTCCCTTCATCTTCACGCCACGCTTGTCAGCCCCTTCCCAAATGAAGGTCTGCAGCATGCTGGTGTTCCGGTCGACCGGTTGCTTCTTGATGGCGCTACGCGCGACTGACATGTTGGGCTCCCCAAATCCAGCCATCCCCAGGCCGGAGTACGCAGTGATGGTAGCGTGTTTGCTAGGCAAGGGCATCATATTGATCGATGGACCTGCGGAGTCCTGAGAAGTGCTCCCTCGTAGTCGGAATCTGACCTTGCGCGTCACATGGTCATCCCGGTCGCACTTGAAGGCAACAGAGCTTCCATTTGCCGAAATGCCTGGCATCATTGCCCCCCGGGGAGAAGAAGCGAACGGGGACTACTGATTGGCACGTAATCTGCATATACCGATTTGCACACACGCCCTGCTCGGGTGCACCAAGTGCCCGGGCCGGAGATTTCGATAAACTCACAACCTCTGGGGAATGCATCCATGAAGAAGCAGCAAGGCTTTACACTTATCGAACTGATGATCGTGGTCGCGATCATCGCCATCCTGGCTGCCATCGCGCTGCCGGCTTATCAGGACTACACCACTCGTGCCAAGCTCAGTGAAGCGCTGACGATGTCGGCGCCTGCCAAACTTGCGGTAACGGAGACTGCATCGTCGCTCGGCGGTGTTGCTAATGTTACTCTCGCGAATTCGGGCTACTCATTCCCGGGTGCCACGAAGTATGTCAGCAACGTCACCATCGCCGATGGTACGGGCCTAGTCACTGTAACTTCTACCGTGCCGAACGCAGCCGGTACCATCCTGCTGACCCCGAAGGATGTCGGTGGCGGCCAGCTGAAGTGGACCTGCTCTTCCGCCATCCTCACCAAGTACCTGCCGGCGGAGTGCCGTAGCTCGGGCACCTGATAAATTCCGACGAGTAGCTTGTAGAGGCCCCGCGACGCGGGGCTTTTTTTTTCTGGAGGCATATCGTGTTGCGGGGCAAACGGGCACTAGTAGGGGCGGCTTTTTTCGTGTCGGTCAGTTTGACCCCCGTTGTCATGTTGATCGTGAACGGGGGCGATGACGTCGGGATATCTGCGCTGTATGCGTTGGCGGGCCTGGTTGTTTCGGTCTCGCCCCTGCGGAGGCTGCCGCGCCTGACCTGCACTTGGTTGGCGCTCATCAGTGCCGGCGCGATTGTGCAGGTGGAGATGCTGCTGCGCTTCGGGGGAATGGTGGACGTCAACGCGCTCGCGCTGGTCTCCGAGACCACCAGTGGCGAAGCTTTGCCGTTGCTGCACTCAGTGCCTGTACGCCTTCTGTTTGGCTGGGGACTGATTGTTGTGATCTGGGGAGGGCTGATGCTATGGCCGCCGCGACTTTTGCGATGGCCGGGCAGGCGGCTTGCATTATTCGGCGGTGGCGTATGTGCGGCGCTGCTGGCAATCGTCGTTGCGTTCGAAGGCTTGCACGAGACGCCGGTGGGTGCTGCTTTCGATCAGCCATCCTTGGAACGCATGGAGGCCCTGCGGCGGGGGTACCCGACGGGAATGCCGTTGGTCATCTGGGAATATTTCCGGCAGCGTCGAGAACTGGTCGCTGCTGATGCCGGCCTTGAAAGCTTTCGATTCGGAGCCAGCCGCTTGGTGGTGGGGGGCTGGCCACGGCGTGTGCATGTGCTGGTGATCGGCGAGACAGGTCGAGCCGATCATTGGGCGCTGAACGGCTACAGCCGTGACAGTACGCCTCGGCTTTCGAGTCGCAATGACCTGATCAGCTTTACGAAGTTCTACTCGCGAGCCACCTTCACCCGGCTGTCGGTGCCCGTGATTCTGAGCCGCAAGCCGCCGGGTTCGGTCGAAGCTACCTTCGGTGAGCGCTCGTTGTTGCAGGCTGCCCGCGAAGCCGGCTATCACACGGTGTGGCTCTCCAATCAGGCGCCGATGGGGTTCCATGATTCGCCTATTACGGTTCTGGCCAAGGATGCCGATGACGTGCGCTTTGTCAGCCCGGTCGACTATCGCCACGCAGGCGTCCGCGACGAGGATCTGCTGCCGCACGTCAGGCGTCTCCTTGCCGCCGACCAGCGCGATCTGTTCCTAGTGATCCATACGATGGGCAGTCACTTCCGCTATCGGGACCGGTACCGCCCCGAGGATGCGGTCTTCCTGCCGGACAAGCCGGAACATGGCGATGCCAGGTTGTATGACCCAAATCACAAAGAGTACCTGGTCAATGGATACGACAACTCGATCCGCGCTACCGATCGCTTCCTTGATGGCCTGATCGCTCAGCTCGGGAAACTTGATGCTGCATCGTGGATGTTCTATGTCGCCGATCACGGCGAGGCGCTGTTCGATGACTGTCGCGCCGAAAGCGGGCACGGCCAATCATCACCAGCGACCCATCACGTCGCGGCGGTATGGTGGGGATCTGAGGCGTACATCAAGCACGCGCCGGAGGCCGTTCGGAATCTCCGCGCGAACGCCGACGCGATGTTATCTACCTCCATGGTCTTCGACACCACAACCCGATTGGCGGGTATCGACGTGCCCGGCTACCGCCAATCGTACGATTTTTCCTCGGCAGAGCCTGGTATTCCTCTCGATATTGCGTCGCTGCCGCTCGATGTTCCCCGCTGTCACTGAACAGGAGTCCGTGTTGAACGGTTCATCAACGAATGCGTCAGGAAAAGCGGGGTGGATTTCATCCTTGGGCGTGTTGTTTTTCCTCTCTGGTGCTGCGGCATTGATCTACCAGGTGAGCTGGCAGCGTCTCCTTTTTTCGGGTTTGGGAGCGGACACGCTGTCTGTCGCGGTCATCGTCTCGGTATTCATGCTAGGGCTTGGGCTCGGGGCGCTGATCGGGGGCTGGGCCGCGGACCGTGCCACAAGTCCACTGCGATGGTTCCTCGCAGTAGAGCTTGGTATTGCCTGTTATGGCATCTGCAGTGTCGCTGTTATCGATCTGGTCATGATGCATGCTGGTGGGCTTGGGCATGGGGTCGTCATGCTTGGTGCACTGTTTGCGCTGATCGTGCCGACCACCTTGATGGGGATGACCTTGCCGATCCTGGTGATCCTGCTGGATCGTGTCGTCCTCAACATAGGTGAGGCGACAGGTTCGCTTTATCTCGCCAATACGATGGGCGCGGCATCGGGGGCCATCGGGACCGGTCTTTATCTTTTTCATATCATGGACTTGCGGCAGGTCACCTGGCTGGCGGCAGCCATCAATGCAATGGTCGCACTCGGCGGATGGTGTCTGGTACGGAGGGCGGCGGCATGAGCTTGAAATGGATGCCGCGGGGTGTTGCTTTCCTTGTGGGCGCGGCGAGTCTGGTGCAGGAGGTGCTGTGGGTGCGGCTTGCGGGATTCGCGACCGGTGGTCTGCCAGAGACATTCGCGACGATCCTTGCGTTGTATCTTCTGGGTATCGCGGTAGGAGCGCAGCTGGGGCGTCGTCTGTGCGTTGGCCGGGTCCTGGACATCAGGCGTCGCGCGTCGCTCGTGCTGTTGCTGTCCGCGCTGGTTGATATCGCCGCCCCTTTCCTGTTTTCTTGGGGGATCGGTTTTCTTCCCGTGACTGTCGCAATGCTGCCTCTGGTGATCGCAACCGCTGCGCTGAAGAGCGCATTGTTCCCGGTGGTGCACCATCTGGGCAGCAATGATGCAGTGGCATGGAAAGGCGGGTCGTTCTCCAAGGTCTACTTCGCCAATGTGGCGGGATGCACCCTCGGTCCACTGATCGTCACGCTCTGGCTGATGGACGTGATGGTGATGGAGCAGCTTTTCGTCGGTGTCGCCACTGTCACCGCGGTGGCAGGGATGTGGCTGCCCGGCCTTCGCCTAGTGGCGGTGCCTGCAGTGGTGGTCGCGATTGCGGCACTTGTACTCCAGCCTGCATTGCCAGCGCTTGCCAGCCGCATCGTGATGGCGACGGGGGGGGCTCAGGCCGACTGGCTGCTGGAGCGCAAGGAAGGAATCATCCATACGATCGCCGACCCACAGGGAAACATCGTATTTGGCGGCAATGTGTACGACGGGCGCATCAACGTCGATCTGCGATCGAACAGCAACAAGATCGATCGTGTCTATGCCGCCATGGCGGCTGTGCCGAATCCCAAGCGTGTGCTCGTGATCGGTCTTGGCGGAGGCAGCTGGACGCGTGTGATTGCATCATTCCCGACTGTGGACCGCGTGGACGTTGTCGAGATCAATCCGGGCTATCTCGAGTTGATCGCCGGTCACCCACAGGTCGCACCGATCCTGCAGGATCCGCGTGTCCACATCCATATCGACGACGGTCGTCGCTGGTTGAGGGCACAAGGGGGGGCGCGCTACGATGCGATCGTGGTAAACAGTACGTTCCACTGGCGTTCTGGTGCAACGACGCTGCTCTCGCAGGAGTTCTTTCGCCTGGTTGGCGCGCATCTGTCCGATTCAGGCGTCGCGTTGGTGAATGCCACCGGGTCTCCAGAGGTCCTCAAGACGGCAGCTTCGGAGTTTCCGCAGGCCTATCTGTTTGGCAACAGTGTCATCATGTCACGACGCGACTTCCGCGATACGCTTCGCGCTGGTGGCGAAGCCATTTACGCGACCCGAATGCATGGGCGGCCGGTCTTTGATCCGGCCAATGCGTCTGATGCGGCCGCTGTGCGGAAGGTCACCGCGGCCGATCTCGTAGGTGTTGATGTGGTGGAAGAGCGGGCCGGGCGACCAGTCGAGGTCAATACTGACCTGAGGATGTTGACCGAGTATAAATATGGGGCATCGTCCCGATGATCGGGAAGATGGGGACATCAGCGGGAATCAAACGATGAATTCAGTATCTACAACCAACCTCGTTGGCATCACCGGCATCGCTCGTCGCCTTGTGCAGGATGGCGCCCTGGAGGAAACCGCTGCGCGGACAGCGATGGAACAGGCGGCCGCTGCCAAGGTGCCGCTGCCGCAGTGGTTTGCCGAGAACAGGCTGGTGTCGGCGTCGCAGCTTGCGGCGGCCAATGCAGTGGAATTTGGCATGCCACTGATGGATGTGTCTGTGTTCGACGCTAACCAGAACGCAGTCAAGCTAGTCAGCGAGGAGTTGCTCCAGAAGTACCATGTGCTGCCGCTGTTCAAGCGCGGCAATCGGTTGTTTGTGGGAGTGAGCAACCCGACTCAGACCCGTGCACTAGATGACATCAAGTTTCATACGAATCTGGTCGTCGAGCCGATTCTTGTCGATGAGGACCAAATCCGTCGCACATTGGAGCAGTGGCAGGCAAGCAATGCCTCATTTGGATCATCGCTTGGCAACGACGACGAGGAAATGGGGGATCTGGACGTCTCCACCGGCGACGAAGACATGGGCGCCGGCGGGGATTCCGGGGTCGATGCCAAGGGCGACGACACGCCGGTGGTGAAGTTCGTCAACAAGGTGCTGGTGGATGCGATCCGGCGGGGGGCCTCGGACATCCATTTCGAGCCGTACGAAGACGACTACCGGGTGCGGTTGCGGATCGACGGGTTGCTGAAGAACGTGGCCAAGGCGCCGGTGAAGCTGAGCCAGCGCATCGCGGCGCGTTTGAAGGTGATGTCGCAGCTGGATATCGCCGAGAAGCGGGTGCCGCAGGACGGGCGCATCAAGCTCAACCTGTCCAAGACCAAGCAGATCGACTTCCGTGTCAGCACCTTGCCGACCCTGTTCGGTGAGAAGGTGGTGCTGCGTATCCTGGACGGCAGCGCGGCCAAGCTGGGCATCGACAAGCTGGGCTACGAGCCGGACCAACAGAAGCTGTTCCTGGAAGCGATCCACAAGCCGTACGGCATGGTGCTGGTGACCGGGCCGACCGGCTCGGGCAAGACGGTGTCGCTGTACACGGCGCTGGGCATCCTCAACGATGAGACGCGCAACATCTCCACCGCCGAGGATCCGGTCGAAATTCGCCTGCCTGGCGTCAACCAGGTGCAGCAGAACAACAAGCGCGGCATGACCTTCGCCGCGGCGCTGCGTTCGTTCCTGCGACAGGATCCGGACATCATCATGGTTGGCGAAATCCGCGACCTGGAAACGGCCGAGATTGCGATCAAGGCGGCGCAGACCGGTCACATGGTGCTGTCCACGCTGCATACCAACGATGCGCCGCAGACCATCGCGCGTCTGATGAACATGGGGATCGCGCCGTACAACATCACCTCGTCGGTGACCTTGGTGATCGCGCAGCGTCTGGCGCGGCGGTTGTGCAATAACTGCAAGCGCAAGTCGACGTTGCCGGAGCATGCACTGCTGGCGGAAGGCTTTACGCCGGAGCAGGTCGCGAATATGGAGCTTTATGAAGCCGTGGGTTGCGACGAGTGCACCGAGGGCTACAAGGGCCGTACCGGTATCTATCAGGTGATGCCGATGACCGACGAAATCGGCGCGATCGTGCTGGAAGGCGGCAATGCGATGCAGATTGCCGAGGCCGCTCAGAAGATCGGCATCCGGGACTTGCGGCAGTCGGCGTTGATGAAGGCCTCGCAAGGCGTGACCAGCCTGGCCGAGATCAATCGGGTGACCAAGGACTGAGTGAAGCGTCAGTCGTAATCCTGATCGGCTGACGGTTCTTTGATCTGCATGATGCAGCTATCAAAGGTGTCCTCTAGCTGGGCGTAATTGCATGACACTGCTGCGATGCAGCCTGTAATCCAGGCGCCTGCGCTCACATGCTTCCACGAGAACGCCAGTCCATTGAGCAACAGCCAATGCTCGAAGAATAAGCGCTGCGTCCGTCCGTTGCCTTCACGGAAGTGCTGAACCATGTTCAGTTCGCCATGGAGCTCTGCGACCAACCGCATCTGCGCGGAGCGAGGCAGCGTGGTCAGATCGGCAGCGTCCAGTTGGCTCAGAACACGGGTCGCTTCGGCTTCAATGCGACTGCTTATTCAAAATCGTGTGGTGCCCTTGGCGATATCCACGGTTCTGAGCATGCCCGCCCAGTCGCAGACTTCATCGAGGAGGTCCTCAAAAGCGTTGCGAATCGGAGTTGAATTCGCCATGGATTGCACCGCAGTTGCTGCAAAAGCGGCTTCAGCCGCCTCCAACATATCCTGGTCAACTGTGTTCAGTTTGTTTCGGAGAACAGCAGTGTCAGGATAACAGGCAGGGTCAGCAACGACTGCCTACTTGCCTTTCATCCTGGGCGGATAGGGCCAAATACTTCTTGCGCAGTGCTTCTTTGCTGGGCAGCGGGCTCTGATCGTTGTCGACTGTTGCAGGGGTTTTGATGCCTTCCAGACGTTGGCTGGCGGCAAAGTTGTCCCTGCGAGTGACGCGATAATGCTCTATGACGGTCTCAAGCCTGGGCTTGTTCATAGCGACTTCTCGGGCATGCGGCTATCTGAATCATACCCGGATCGGCGGTGACGAGACGTGCTGCTGATAGCCTCACTCCATCCCCAACTTCTTGAGCTTGTAACGCAGCGCCCGAAACGTGATACCCAACTGCGCGGCGGTCTTGGTCTTGTTCCAGCGGTTTTCTTCCAGCGCTTTCTGGATCGCGGCGCGTTCCAGTTGTTCGATGTAGGAGGGTAGGGCGGCCGAGGCGGGGTCGATGTCGACGACGGCTTCGCGTGGTTCCACGGCGGCGCTGCCGGGTGTGGCGGCGAGGCGGTGGCCGCCGTGGGCGGGCAGGCGCAGGTCGGTGGCGCTGATCTGGTCGTCTTCGGCCAGGGCAAGGGCGCGTTCAAGGATGTTTTCCAGTTCGCGCACGTTGCCGGGGAAGCCGTAGTGATCCAGTGCGTCGAGCGCGGATTGGGTCAGCAGTGGAATGGTGCGGCCGTGGCTGTGCGCCAGGCGCGCGATGATGGCAGCGGCCAGCTGCGGCAAGTCGCCGCCGCGTTCGCGCAGCGGCGGCACGCGCAGTTCGATCACGTTGATGCGGTAGTACAGATCGTGTCGAAAACGGCCGTCGGAGACCAGGTCGCCCAGGTCCTTGTGGGTGGCCGACAGGATGCGTACGTCCACCAGGGTTTCGCCGGAGGCGCCGACCGGACGCACCGATTTTTCCTGGATGGCGCGCAGCAGCTTGACCTGCATCTGCAACGGCAATTCGGCCACTTCGTCCAGGAACAAGGTGCCGCCGTGCGCGGCCTGGAATAGCCCGGGCTTGTCGGCATGCGCGCCGGTGAAGCTGCCTTTCTTGTGGCCGAAGAATTCGCTTTCCATCAGCTCGGCGGGAATGGCGCCGCAGTTGACCGGGACGAACGGGCCGGCGGCGCGTGCGCCTTGTTCGTGGATGGTGCGTGCAACCAGCTCCTTGCCCACCCCGGATTCGCCGACGATGTAGATCGGCGCCTGACTGCGCGCCACCTTGCCGATGGTGGCGCGCAGGCTCTCCATCGCGCTGGAGTCGCCGAGCAGGCGGCTGGCCTGTTCCGGTGGCGGCGGCGGAGCAGGGCGGTCGTGGTTGTTCAATTCCAGCGCGTGCTTGACCAAGCCGCGCAGCACGCCGATGTCCACCGGTTTGCTGACGAAATCGAAGGCGCCGGCTTTCAGCGCTTCCACGGCCAGGTCCATGCTGCCGAACGCGGTGATCATCGCCACCGGCGTCTGCGGGTACTGCCTGGCGATTTCGGTGACCAGCTCGATGCCATTGCCGTCGGGCAGGCGCATGTCGGTCAGGCACAGATCGTAGGGATTGTTGGCCAGCAATTCGCGCGCTTCGGCCAGATTGGCAGCGGTGCTGATGCGCAGCCCCATACGGCTCAAGGTGAGAACAAGCAACTCGCGAATATCACGCTCGTCATCGACAACCAGGGCACTTTTGGGTTCGCTCATGCTGCGCACGATAGCCCAGCGTGATGATAGTCGACAATTGTCGAGTGGGGCGCGGCGCAACGATTCACCTGCAGTGCGGGGGCGTCACTGCGGCTTTGTGAGTGTTTGCAAGGAGCAGTTGCCAGTCGGCGGAAAGGGCGTGTCGAGGGGCAGCGTTTTCGAACGGATCTGCCGACGAGAGCCTCACCCGCCCAGGCCCGCAGGACCTGAAAGCGCGTTGCTGCAGGGCGTTTGCCCCTTCGGCAACAGCAACTTTCTGGTATCGAACAAGCTGCGCGATCCGCCCGATATCACCGCATCAGACATCCCACCCAGCCGACGGCCAACCACTCACTTCCCAAACAAACCGTTGGGCCCCTGCAACGAAATCCGGAAACACGCGCCGCCGCAAGGGATCGAGACGTACTCCAGTTGCGCCTGGTTGGCGCGGCAGAGTTCCTGGGCGATGTACAGGCCCAGGCCGGTGCCGTGTTCGGAGGTGGTGTAGAACGGGCGGAACAGCTGCGCGGCGACGGCTTTGGGGATGCCGGGGCCGCGATCCATGACATCGATCACGGCCATGCGCTCAAGGCGTTCGACGCGCAGCTTGACCCGTGCCGGTTCGTCCATGACCCGGCCGTACTTGAGTGCGTTGTGGACCAGCGCGGTAAGGATTTGATGCAAGTGCTTGGGGTCGACCAGGGCATGCACCGAGCTGCCCTGGATGCTGGCCTCCAGGATGTCGGTCTCCATCGACAAGGTCTGCCGGTACTCGACCACGAAGCGCCGCACGAATGTGGCCAAATCCAGATTGTCGGGGGTGGCGCGTTCCCGCCGCGCCAGTGCGAGCACGCTTTCGACAATGCCATTGGTGCGCTGGCATTGCTGATGGATGATCTGCAGCAGGCGCCGGTCGGCATCGCCGATGTCCGGCGACTCCTCCAGCAACTGCGAGGCGTAGCAGATGGCGGTCAGTGGGTTGCGAATCTCGTGCGCCAGGCTGGCCGAGAAGCGCCCCATCGCCGACAACGTCAGCGATTCGGCGCGACGCGACACCACGGTGGCGTCGTCCAGAAACACCAGTACCAGGTCGCTGTCGGCGAGCAGGCGCACGAAGCGAGGTTGCACTTCCGGGCGGTCGGCGCCGAGTTGCAGCGGGGCTTCTTCCTGGCGCCAGCCACTGCGCCAGCGCTGTAGCCGGCGCGCCAACTCCGGGGTGAGTGCCACCAGCGACAGGTCGGCCGGTGCATGGCGTGGGTCGCCATCGCCCAGCAGGGCCAGTGCCGCCTCGTTGGCCAGCGAAATGCGGTTATGGGTGTCTACCACCAGCACGCCGGTGCGCATGCGCCGGATGATCAGCTCGTTGATTTCATACAGATTGGCGACCTGCGCGCCGCGTTCTTCGGCCAAGACCTGATTGCGGCGGGCGCGCGAGGCGATCTGTTCGCAGATGAAGGCCACCGCGACGTAGCTGGTGGCGAACATCGCCAGTTCCGCCACCGGTCGCGTGGCGCCGCCGCCTTCCAGCAGGGTCCACAGGTACTCCAGCACGATGGCCGTGCCGGCGAGCACCGCGATGCTCATGCCGTAGCGCAGCCGCAACAGGATCGCGGCGGCCGCCACGTTGAACAGCAGCATCATCGCAATGCCGGCGCTGGCGCCAGGCAAGGCGTGTGTGGCCAGGGTTGCGGCCAGGATGTCGGCGACCACGGCGCACAGCACGGTGGCGGTGAGCCGGCGCTCGCTGCGCCCCCAGAACAGCAGCGGAATCGCCATGCACAGATAGCCGATTGCCACGACCGGGGCCAGGCGTGGGTAACGCGGCTCGGGAATGGCATCGGACAAGGGGCTGAACACCAGCGCGGCGATCAGGCCCGCCACCAGCACCCGGTACAACGAGAAAAAATACAGCTCACGCTGCGGCGCGGACTGGATGCGGGCGATGAACGATGTGATGGATTCCAAGCCGATTTCCCCGCTGGAGCGAGCCGCGAGTATAGGCAGGTGCGGTGGGATGCATGGCGCGTGCGCATATTGTCCGGCGGTGCGCACGCGCGGCGACGGGGCAGCCAATCCCGGAGAATTTTGCGCCGCGCGGCGTGGTCGGCCACAATAGGCGGCCCGTTCGCGTCCCATGACGTGCCGCTCCGGCGGTCTGCGTTGCACGCAGCGGTCGTTTCCTTTTCCCACGGTGACGCATGAATTTCCACGAATACCAGTCAAAACAGCTGCTTGCCGAGTACGGCATCCCCGTCCCGTCCGGCAAGGTCGCGGCGACACCGGACGAAGCGGTTGACGTCGCCACTTCCCTGGGCAAGGGTCCTTGGATGGTGAAAGCGCAGATCCACGCGGGTGGCCGCGGCAAGGCTGGCGGCGTCAAGTTCTGCAAGACCACCGACGACGTGAAGGCCGCAGCAGCCAAGATGCTCGGCACCAAGATGTCCACCTACCAGACCGCCGGCGTCGAGCTGCCGATCAACCTGGTGCTGGTGACCACGGCCGGTGAGATCGTCAAGGAGCTGTACCTGTCGATCCTGGTCGACCGCGGCACCAAGACCATCACCTACATCGCCTCAAGCGAAGGCGGCGTGGAGATCGAGCAGGTCGCGGCCGAAACGCCGGAGCTGATCCACGCGCTCAACGTCGATTTCGTCGAAGGCGTGCAGGGTTATCACGGTCGCGATTTCGGCTTCAAGTTGGGCCTCAACGCCAAGCAGGCCGGCCAGTTCGCTAGCATCATGGTGAACTTGTACAAGCTGTTCAACGAAAAGGACCTGGCGCTGGTTGAAATCAACCCGCTGGCGATCCTGGACGACGGCAACCTGTACGCGCTGGATGGCAAGTTCGACAGCGACGACAACGCCGCGTTCCGTCAGAAGCAGCTGGTCGCCATGCGCGACAAGACGCAGGAAGACGAGACCGAAGTGACCGCCTCGGAGCTGGACATCAACTACGTCACCATGGACGGCAACATCGGTTGCATGGTCAACGGCGCCGGCCTGGCCATGGCGACCATGGACGTCATCAAGCTCAATGGCGGCGAGCCGGCGAACTTCCTGGACGTGGGCGGCGGTGCGAACAAGCAGCGCGTCATCGAAGCGTTCAAGCTGATCCTGTCCTCGGACAAGGTCGAAGGCATCTTCGTCAACATCTTCGGCGGCATCGTCCGCTGCGACATGATTGCCGAGGGCATCATCGCCGCGGTCAAGGAAGTGGGCGTCAAGGTTCCGGTCGTGGTGCGCCTGGAAGGCACCAACGTGGAAGAAGGCAAGCAGCTGCTGCGCGATAGCGGCATGGCCATCATCCCGGCCGACAACATCAACGACGGCGCCAAGAAAGTCGTTGAAGCTGTCAAGAACGCCGCCTGATCCACGACACCGAAGGAATTATCCATGTCCGTTTTGATTAACAAGAACACCAAGGTGATCGTGCAGGGCTTTACCGGCCAGCAGGGCACCTTCCACGCTACCCAGATGGTCGAGTACGGCACCCAGGTCGTCGGCGGCGTCACCCCGGGCAAGGGCGGCACCACCCACATCGACCTGCCGGTGTTCAACACCGTCGCCGATGCAGTCAAGGCCACTGGTGCCGATGCTTCGGTCATCTACGTTCCGCCGCCGTTCGCGGCCGATGCGATCCTGGAAGCCGCTGCTGCCGGCATCAAGGTCATCGTCTGCATCACCGAAGGCATTCCGGTGCTGGACATGCTGCGCGTCAAGAACGTGCTGACCCGTTCGCATGCGGACACCGTGCTGATCGGGCCGAACTGCCCCGGCGTGATCACCCCGGGCCAGTGCAAGATCGGCATCATGCCGGGCCACATCCACAAGCCTGGCAAGATCGGCATCGTGTCGCGTTCGGGCACGCTGACCTATGAAGCGGTCAAGCAGACCACCGAAGTAGGCCTGGGCCAGAGCACCTGCATCGGCATCGGCGGCGACCCGATCAACGGCCTGAACTTCGTCGACTGCCTCAAGCTGTTCAACGAAGACCCGCAGACCGAAGGCATCATCATGGTCGGCGAAATCGGCGGCGACGCCGAGGAAGCCGGTGCCGAGTACATCAAGAACCACGTCAAGAAGCCGGTGGTCGGCTTCATCGCCGGGGCTTCTGCTCCGGCCGGCAAGCGCATGGGCCACGCCGGTGCGATCGCATCGGGCGGCAAGGGCACGGCCGAAGGCAAGTTCGCGGCGATGGAAGCCGCTGGCGTCAAGACCGTCCGTTCGCCGGGCGATCTGGGTGCGGCGATTGCTGCGCTGGTGAAGTAAGCCTTACCAGTATGGTGCCGCAGAAAGCCGCCTTCGGGCGGCTTTCTGCATTTTTGCTCATGTCTTGCAGTCGTCGCCTCTGAAAAGCCCCCTTTACCACAACGACCAAAGAGCGACAGGTCTTGGGCTGCTCTGCCGACTACCACCTGGGCTGGCTGCTTTGCTGGATCGCGTTTTTGCGGACTCCGATGCAGGCGATGATATGGCCATCCTTGTTGCCGCAACGCGGTCACCCCAGCCTAGCGGGGCTTGAATCGGATTTCTTAGGGGCGACGTGTTAGGTTTAGGTTACCTCTACAACAGTCTCAGGGGGAATGGCATGAAGGTACGCATCAAGGATCTGAGCGTCACGATGGAGCTCGGCAACAATGGGGTCATCTTTGACGTCTACGGCAACGATGAAACATTCTTGGGCGACTTGCGTCTGGGCCGGGGCAAGGTCGAATGGTGTAAGGGCAAAACCAAGTCAGGCAATGGCATTCAAGTGAACTGGACAGAACTGCTCGCATTTTTCGAAGAGGTAGCAGCGAAGAAGGTTGCGAAAAAAGCGGCGAAGAAAGGTACCAAGAAGGTTGATAAGGGCGCCGCATCCAAGGCGAAGACAGAAGGGCCTTGAGGCGTATGATGGTCAATCGCAGGCGCTAGTATCCGCGATTGACGCTTGAATGCTCTCAGTGTTTTCGTATTCGTTGGATAACGCCTGCCATTGTGATGCGGGTAATTTCGCTGCTTCATGCCAGGCCGTAGCGCTCGCCCATCGTGGTCTGTAAACGAACTGTGTAAACGATTTTCACAGCGCCGCCGCCAGCGGCACCTGTTCCTCACCGAACATCAGCTGGAAACTCTGCAACATCGGCTTCCAGTGGTGGAGGCTCCTCCAGCCACTGAATAAAGCCTGTTGTGCACGGCGGATGTCGGGAGCTGGCGATCGGCCGCGATGCCGGGGGCTATCTGCCGTTCTATCGCGACGCCCCGTTTGGACGACACCGTGTATGTGCTGGCGATCCGTTCGCAGCGCGAAGCGGGTTACCTTGAAAGCCTGTTTTGATGGAGTCAGCAGTGACAGCACACACCCTCCGCATCGCCATGGCCCAGTTCGACTTCCCGGTCGGCGGCGTGACGCAGAATACCGACCGCATCATCGAGTACATCGCAGCGGCGCGCGATGAGTTCGAGGCCGACATCGTGCTGTTTCCCGAGCTGGCGATCAGCGGTTATCCGCCGGAAGATCTGCTGCTGCGTCCCGGGTTTCTTGCGCACTGCGAACAGGCGCTGGCACGGATTGCGGCTGCCACGCGCGGTATCGTGGCGGTGGTCGGCTGGCCACAGAGCGCCGGCAGCGTGGTCTATAACGCCGCCAGCGTGTTGCGCGATGGGCGCATCGAAGCCACCTACCGAAAGCGCGAATTGCCGAACTATGCGGTGTTCGACGAGCGTCGTTATTTCGACGTGGACCCGGATGGCGAGAACTGCGTGGTCACGGTCAAGGGCGTGCAGGTGGGCGTGGTGATCTGCGAAGACCTCTGGTTCGCCGAGCCGCTGGCCAACACCGTGAAGGCCGGCGCCGAACTGGTGCTGGTGCCCAACGCCTCGCCATACGAACGCGGCAAGCATGCGCAACGCGATGCATTGCTGGCCGAACGCACACGCGAGAGCGGGGCAGCCATTGCCTATCTCAACGTCGTGGGCGGGCAGGATGCACTGGTGTTCGATGGCGCCTCGGTGGTGGCCGATGGCGACGGTACCGTGCATCCGGCTGCAGCCGCCTTCGTGGACCAGTGGCTGGTGGTGGACTACGCGGCCGGCGAGCGCAGCTTCACGCCGGTGGTATGGGTGGACGACGGCGACGAGAGCATGGACGCGCTGGCCTGGCGCGCGGTGGTGCGCGGGTTGCAGGACTACTGCAGCAAGAACGGCTTCAGCAAGGTCTGGCTGGGCCTGTCCGGCGGCATCGACTCGGCGCTGGTGCTGGCGATGGCAGTGGACGCACTGGGCGGCGACAACGTCACCGCCGTGCGCTTGCCGTCGCGCTACACCGCCAACCTGTCCAACGATCTGGCCGACGAGCAATGCCGCGCGCTGGGCGTGAAGCTGGAGACGGTTGCCATCGAGCCGGCCTTCGAGGGCTTGCTGGCGGCGCTGGGGCCGCTGTTCGCTGGCACCGAGCCGGACATCACCGAGGAAAACCTGCAGTCGCGCAGCCGTGGCGTGATCCTGATGGCGCTGTCGAACAAGTTCGGCGGGCTGGTACTGACCACCGGCAACAAGAGCGAATACGCAGTGGGCTACGCCACCATCTATGGCGACATGTGCGGTGGCTATGCGCCGCTCAAGGACCTGTACAAGACGGAGGTCTTCGGCCTGGCCAAGTGGCGCAATACCGTGGACGGCGCGCCGGTGATTCCGCCAGCGGTGATCTCGCGCCCGCCGTCGGCCGAGTTGCGCGACAACCAGACCGACCAGGATTCACTGCCGCCGTACGATGTGCTCGACGCCATCCTGTACCGCTACGTCGATCAGGAGCAGTCGCGCGACGACATCGTCGCCGCCGGCTACGCCGCAGAGACGGTGGAGCATGTGCTGCGCCTGGTGCGGCTCAACGAATGGAAGCGCCATCAGTCCGCGCCCGGACCCAAGGTGTCGCGGCGTGCATTCGGGCGCGAACGGCGCTATCCGATCACCAACGGGTATCGCGGCCAGTAGCCCGAATGGCTAATACGGTCAGTGGCTTGGTGCACCGGTTGCCGCTTGCGGTGGCCGGTGGTTGGGCGTCGCTGCACGCACCGCGCGGTCTTCGCCATCGCCGCAAGAAAAAAGAGGCCTTGCGGCCTCTTTTGGTGATGCGCTGC
Source organism: Xanthomonas sp. JL1 (assembly GCF_038405005.1). Taxonomy (NCBI): domain Bacteria; kingdom Pseudomonadati; phylum Pseudomonadota; class Gammaproteobacteria; order Lysobacterales; family Lysobacteraceae; genus Xanthomonas; species Xanthomonas sp. JL1. The sequence continues at coordinate 18,817 of NZ_JBBYGR010000044.1, forward strand.
GCCTGATTGTCTCAGTCGCGATTCATCTGCGAATTGTTTTGCCCGGTCGCAGCAGATTTTTCGCCGGCAAACGGGTTGAGCTTGCGGATGACCAAGGGATACTTCGGCCAGTTGCCGGTCAGCCACGGATGCTTCGGGTCGTTGAGTTCCAGCACGCGGCGCGCGTCGGCCGCCAGGGTCTTGTTGCCCAGGTGCGTGTAGGCCTCGGCCAGCACCGCAACGGCGTCGTACTGATAGGCGCTCTGCGGATAGGTTTCCAGCAGATAGTTGGCGCGGCCCGCAGCAGACACCCAGGCATCGCGGCGCAGGTAGTACAGCGCATTGTCCAACTCGTGCTGGGCAAACACGTCGCGCAGCTCGATCATCCGCTTGCGCGCGTCGGCGGCGTAGCGGCTGTTCGGGTAGCGGTCGGTGACGGTATTGAAGTCGTTATAGGCCTGCTGCGGCGACGACAGGTCGCGGCGGCTCGGGTCCAACGACCACACGTGGCGCAGGAACACCGTGTCGCGATTGCTGTTGGCCAGCCCGCGCAGGTAGTACAGATACGCGATGTTGCGGTGGGTTGGGTAGGTCCGGATGAAGCGGTCGACGCTGGACACGGTATCGTCGTGCTTGCCGGCCTTGTACTGGGCATAGGCGCTTTCGATCATCGCCTGCTCGGTGTACGGGCCATACGGGTACTGGGCGATCAGGTGCTTGAAGCTGGCTTCGGCACCCGCCCAGTTACCTTTTTCCATCAAATTGTGGGCCTTGCCGTAGAGCTGCTCGACCGGCATGCCCTCGTCGGGATTCTTGTCCTTGGCACCGCGGTGGCAGCCGGTGACGACGAACGCCATGACCAGCATGAGGGCAATCAGGCGCGCAGGCGCGGAAAACGTGGACCGTCGGATCATGGGTCTGGGCAGGACGCATCAGGAAAACGAGAGCGCGATGATAGCCTAGTGGCCTGTCCGGCGACTGACTCTTGCCGCCCGAACCCACAAACTCCCGCTTTTGCCTGAGTGCCCGTGTCCATGTCCGACCCATCTGCCGACCCCCTCGACCCGTCCATCCGCCAGGCGATCGTGCCCGACAACGCCGCCGGACGCCGTTTCGACGCGGTGCTGGCCGAGTTGTTCCCCGAATTCTCGCGCTCGCGACTGTCGGAGTGGATCAAGTCCGGCGACGCCCTGCTGGACGGCGCCATGGCGCGCCCGCGCGACACCTTGCGCGGCGGCGAGAGCGTGCAGGTGCAAGTGGTGCTGGAGACCCAGACCCATGCCGCGCCGCAGGACATCCCGCTGAGCGTGCTGTACGAAGACGAGCAGGTGTTGGTGATCGACAAGCCGGCCGGCCTGGTGGTGCATCCAGGCGCCGGCAATCCGGACGGCACCCTGGTCAATGCGCTGCTGTTTCGCGACCCTGCGCTGGCATCGGTGCCGCGCGCTGGCGTGGTGCATCGCCTGGACAAGGACACCAGTGGCGTGATGGTGTTGGCGCGCACCGTACAGGCGCAAACCGCGCTGGTGGAGCAGCTGTCCGCGCGCGATGTGCATCGCCAGTACCTGGCGGTGGTGGTGGGGGCGCTGGTCTCCGGCGGCACTGCCAATGCCCCAATCGACCGTCACCCGCGCGACCGCCTGAAGATGGCGGTGCGCGACGACGGTCGCGATGCAGTCACGCATTACCGCCTGCGCGAGCGCTTCCGCGCCCACACCGCGCTGGAGTGCCGCCTGGAAACCGGGCGTACCCATCAGATCCGCGTGCACATGGCGCACCTGAAATCGCCGATCGTCGGCGACCCGCTGTACGGCGGCGCGCTCAAGCTGCCCAAGGGCGCCACCGACGAGCTGGTGCACGAACTGCGCACCTTCAAGCGCCAGGCGCTGCATGCCGAAACGCTGCAATTCCTGCATCCGGTCAGCGGCGAGCCGGTCCGCGCCAGCGCGCCGGTGCCGGCCGATCTGCAGCGCCTGATGACCGCGCTGCGCGAAGACAGCGCACGCGCCGCCGAGTTGGCACGCCACTGAGGTAGCCATGGCCGCGTCCTTCATCCTGCCGGCGCACTGGCCGGCGCCGCCGCGCATCCGCGCGCTGACCACGCTGCGGCATGGTCTGGGCGGCTCGCTGCCGCCGTTCGACACGCTCAACCTGGGCAACCGCACCAGCGCCGAGGGCGATGCGCCCGAGCGGGTGGAGCGCAACCGGGCGGTACTGGCCGAGGCGTTGGTCTTGCCGAGCACGCCGCACTGGCTGCGGCAGGTGCACGGCGTGGACGTGGTACGGGTAGAGGCGCCGCCAGCTGTGCCCGGGCCAACCGACGGTGCAGACAATCTGCCACCAGGCGCGGATGAACCGGTGGCCGATGCTGCAGTGACGTCGGTGCCTGGCGTGGTGCTGGCGATCCTCACCGCCGATTGTCTGCCGGTCGTGTTCGCTGCCGTCGATGGCAGCGAAGTGGCCGCCGTGCATGCCGGTTGGCGCGGGCTGGCCGATGGCGTGCTGGAGCGCAGCGTCGCCGCGATGCGAACGCCACCGCAGCAGCTGATGGCCTGGCTGGGTCCGGCGGCGGGGCCGCAGGTGTATGAAATTGGCCAAGACGTCTTCGATGCCTTCGTTGCGCACGATGCGCAGGCGCAACACGCGTTTGTCGCCACGCGTCCAGGGCACTGGCGGGTGGATCTGTATGCGCTGGCACGCCAGCGGCTGCAGCAGGCGGGTGTGCCGGCCAACGCCGTGCATGGCGGCGGGTTGTGCACCATTTCCGATCCGCAGCGCTTCTTCTCGCACCGTCGCGATCGCCGCAGTGGACGCATGGCCACGCTGGCCTGGATCGCCCGGTGAGCATCCCGCTGTTCGCCCAGGTGCTGGGGCCTGAGGCGTTCGTGCAATTGCCCGCGCCGGTGCGGGCGTTGCACTCGGTGCAGCAGCGGCAGACCTTTGCCGGGCGCGCACAGATCCAGCGTGGTGGACATGCGTTGGTGCCGTTGCTGGCATTGCTGAGCCGCCTGCCGCATAGCGGCGAGGTGGCGGTGGAAGTGGAATTTCTGGCCGATGCGCACGGCGAGCGCTGGCATCGGCGCTTTGGCGGCATACCGATGCATTCGCGGCTATGGCGCGATGGCAATCGCTTGCGCGAACACCTGGGCGCAGTGCGTTTCGAATTTTCGTTGCAGGCCGATGCGCAATCGCTGTACTGGCAGGCCACACGCGTGTGGGCGTTCGGATGGATTCCATTGCCTGCGCGCTGGTTCCGGCAGGTGCGTTGCCGCGAACACGCCGATAGCGACCGTTACGGATTCCTGGTCGACGTGCACTTGCCGCTGGTAGGGCCGTTCATTCGCTATGAGGGCTGGCTTGAACCGAACTGATCAATCGCTCAATACGCCGCATGCTGCGCCCGCCACCATCGTCTTCGATGGCGTGTGCCTGCTGTGCAACGGCTGGGTCAAGTTTCTGCTGCGGCACGATCGGCGTGCGCGCTATCGCTTTGCGGCCATGCAGGGCCAGGCCGGGCGTGCGCTGTTGCAGCAGCATGGTCTGGACCCGGACGACCCGTTGTCGTTCCTGCTGGTGAACCACAGTGGCGCATGGAGCGATAGCGATGCCCTCGTACGCGTGCTGGCGGGCTTGGGCGGCCTGTGGCGGTTTGCGGCGGTTTGCGGCGGTGTTGTGCATGATTCCGCGTGGCTTACGCGATATCGGGTATCGCCTCATCGCGCGTAACCGCTATCGCTGGCCCAACTCGTAACCGTGTCGACTGCAACCGAACACGGTCGACGTCCGATGCTTCATACCTTTGCAGGCACGGCGGTTTCGATCGCACTTGGCAACCGCTTGCTGCTTTGATGTTGAAACGCGTTTTGCTGTGGAAAGCGCGCAGCGTCATCGGCCACTTGCGGGCATGCACACATCTGTCCCTCGGGCACCTTCTCCCCATGACGCGGGCAATGTCCCTGTGGGAGAAGGGAGCTTCTAGACCTCGGAGAGCGCTTCTAGATAGCGCTGGCGCCAGTGGTTGATGTTGTTCTTGCGCAGGTGATCCATCATCGCGTGCCAGCGTTCGATGCGGCTTACCAGCGGCATGCTTGCTGCCGTCGCAATTGCATCGGCCACACCGTCAAGGTCGTGCGGGTTGACCAGCAGCGCTTCCTTCATTTCATCGGCTGCGCCTGCAAACAGCGACAACACCAGCACACCCGGGTTTTCCGGGTCTTGCGCGGCCACGAATTCCTTGGCAACCAGGTTCATGCCGTCGCGTAACGGCGTGACCAAACACACAGAAGCCGCGCGATAGAAACCGGTCAGGGTGGCGTGGCTGAAGTTCTGGTTGACGTAACGCAGCGGGGTCCAATCAGGTTCCGCATGTCCACCGTTGATGTGGCCGGCGATCTGTTCGAGCTGGCTGCGCAATTGACGGTATTCGGTGACATCGCCGCGCGAAACGGGTGCAATTTGCAAATAAGTCAGGCTGCCGGATTGATCGGGATACCGTTCCAGATAGCGCTCGAAGCCCTGAAAGCGCTCCGGCAATCCCTTGGAATAATCCAGGCGGTCCACACCGATGGCCAACTGACGGCCGCGCAGACTTTCGCGCAGATCGCGCACCGCCTGCTTGCCCACCGACGCTTTGGCTTGGTTGGCAATCAGATCCGTATTGATGCCGATCGGGAACGAGGATGCAGTGAAGCGGCGCCCACCCGGGCCTTCCACCAGATCGCCTTGCAGAATGCGGCCGCCACCGAACAGGCGCACATACGCCTTGAAACGTTCTGCATCGCGCTGGGTCTGGAAGCCGACCAGGTCGTAGGCATAGAACGTGTTGAACAAACGCGCGTGATCGGGCATGGCCTGCACCAGATCGGCCGACGGCATCGGCACGTGCAGGAAGAAACCCATCTTGCAGCCCACACCCAACTCGCGCAGCATCGCGCACAGCGGGATCATGTGGTAATCGTGGATCCACAAGGTGTCGCTGTCTTTCAACAACGGCGCCAGTTTTTCGGCGAACAGCCGATTGACGCGCATATAGCCTTCGCGGGTGGCGCGGTCGTAATCGACCAGGTCCAATCGGAAGTGCAGCAATGGCCACAGCGTGCGGTTGGCGAAGCCGTTGTAGTACGAGTCGATGTCGCGCTTGTTGAGATCCATGGTGACGAAGGTGATGTCGCCTTCGGTCTGCTCGTGCATGCCGCCGCTGTCGCCGCGCACAGTCTTGCCGCTCCAGCCGAACCACATGCCGCCGCGCTCCTTGAGCGCCGCCAACAAGCCAACCGCCAAGCCACCAGCGCGATTTTCGCCAGGCACCGCAACGCGGTTGGATACCACGACCAAACGACTCATGACGCCTCCTGCCAGCTCCGCGACAAGCGCATCGCTGCAATGATCAAGCCAACATGCGAATAGGTCTGAGGGAAATTGCCCCAGGCTTCGCCGTCTTCGAACGATAGATCTTCCGACAGCAAGCCGAGGTGATTGCAGCGCGAAAGGATGCACTCGAACAATTCACGTGCCTCATCCTTGCGCCCGATCGACGCCAGCGCATCGATGTACCAGAAGGTGCAGATGGTAAAGCTGGTTTCCGGCTCGCCGAAGTCGTCCGGTGCGATGTAGCGGTACAGCGCATCGCCATGCTTGAGCACGCGACCGACCGCTTCGACCGTGCGCACGAAGCGGCTGTCGTCATTGGCCACGATGCCGATATCGGCCAGCAGCAGCAGCGATGCATCCAGCCGATGGCCACCGAGCGTGTCGGTGAAATGGCCGTGTTCGTCGCTCCAGGCCTCGTTCAACACGCGCTCGCGGATGTTGTTGGCACGCTCGCGCCAGTAGATGGTGCGTTCCGGCAACGCGAGGCTGTCGGCGATCTTGGACAAGCGATCGCATGCTGCCCAGCACATCGCGGCGGTATAGGTATGCACTTCAGCGCGGCCGCGGAATTCCCACAGCCCGGCGTCGGGCACGTTATGCAATGCATAAGCGCGTTCGCCCAACGGCTCCAGGCGGCGGAAGGTATCCGCATCGCCCTGATCCTTCAGACGCAGGTCGAAGAACAGTTGTGTGGACGCCAGCACCACGCTGCCGTAGACATCGTGCTGCTGCTGGATCCACGCAAGGTTGCCGCGCCGCACCGGGCCCATGCCGCGGTAGCCGTCCATGGTGTCGACTTCGTATTCTTCCAGTTGCGACTCAAAACCGATGCCGTACAGCGGCTGCATGGTGCCGTCTGCGGTGGCGATGTTGAAGATGTAGCCGATGAACTGCTCCATGGTGCGGGTCGCACCAAGCCGGTTGAGTGCACGCACCACGAAGGCGGCATCGCGCAACCAGCAATACCGGTAATCCCAGTTGCGTGGTGTATTCGGCGCTTCCGGAATCGAAGTGGTCATCGCCGCAATGATCGCGCCGCTGTCTTCGTACTGGCACAACTTCAGGGTGATCGCACTGCGGATCACCGCCTCCTGCCAGTCCAGCGGAATGGACAGGTAGCGCACCCATTCGCGCCAGTATTCTTCGGTGCGTTCCTGTGCTTCCTGCACGTAGCCGGTGAGCGAGCGGGTCAGCGATTCGTCCACGCCCAGCACCAGATTGACCGAATGACTGAGCACGAACGGCAGACCATCGCGCACGAAGCGCACCGGCACATCGGTGGTCAGGCGCAGGGTGAATTCCGGCAGCACCCACCGGATGTGGTTGCTGCCCCAGGTGGTGTCCGGCGTGCGGCCACCCCAGTCGGCCAGCGGGCGCGCACGCACGATGATGCGTGGGTTGCCGCTCAGTGGGCGGATCTGGCGAATGATGCTGACCGGCCGATAGAAACGCCCGTTGTTGCGCCAGCGCGGGGCGAAGTCGATGACTTCCACCTCGCCGCCTTTGCTATCGCGCAACACCGTGCGCAGCACGGCGGTATTGGGCAGGTAGTGTTGCTCGCTGCTGACGAAATCTTCCAGTTCCACGGCGAAGTCGCCGCCTTCGGTCTTGGGCGAGAGCAGCGTGCAAAAGGCGGGGTCGCCGTCGAATGCCGGCAGGCAACTCCACACCACACGTGCCTGCCGGTCGACCAATGCACCAAAGCTACAGTTGCCGATGACGCCCAGATCCAGGTTTGGCTTGGTCATGGAGTGCAAACGATCCTGTTGAAGTGAGAGAAGGTGCGCTGTGCTCAGCGACGACGTGCGTTGCGCTGCAGCCACGCGTGGACATCGGCGGTGCCATCGACGCGAAAGCGCGCGCTGGTCTGTACACGATCGCCCACCAGCACGCTCCAGCCGCCGAGCCGGTTGGCTGCGTCGAAGCCGAATTCGTCGGTGAGATCGTCGCCGACGAACACCGGCGTGCGGCCCATGAAGGCGCCGTGCTGCATCAGTTGCTCGACGGCCAGGCCCTTGTTGCTGCCTGCGGGAACGAATTCGACCACGTGATCGCCAGGCTGCAGCCGATAACCGGAAAGCTGTGCGATTTCCTGTTGCGCGAACGCGAGCACTTCAGGGCCGGCCTGCGGCTGCGCGCGCCAGTGCAGTGCCACGCTGAGGCCCTTGTCTTCGACCAGCACACCCGGATGTCGATGCGTGAGTGCCGCAGCACGTTGATGCAGACCATGCAGCCACTCGGAGGTGTCTTGCGGCATGGCTGCACGTGCAGCGACAACGCTGCGCAGTTCATGCCCGTGCAGGCCGGCGGCCGGCAGCAGTAACGGGGCGAACAGGGCATCCAACTGGGCGAGTGGCCGGCCGCTGACCAGTGCGACGGCGCCATTGAGGCGCTCGTTCAGCAGGCCGATGGCCTCGCGCACCTTGGGCAGTAGGCGTACTGCCTCCGGGCTGTGGGCAAAGTCGATAAGGGTGCCGTCCACGTCCAGAAACAATGCACAGGCATCGTCCAGCAATGGCGGCGACGGTAGGGGTGGGGGCGCGTCTGCCATGGGCACATGGTGACGCAGCGGTCGTTAGCGTCAGGTAGAGCGGCTAGCGCAGCGTTTGGCTGTAGAAGCAATGCCAAGCAACGACACCTGCGCTACGCGCGCCAATGAAAGCCACCCGGAGCTGGCCAGTGCGCGTGCGGGATGACGCGGCGGCGCGTTCGCAGATCGCTGCGTCTTGGAGCAAGTGCGCCCGAAAGAGGGGGCATCCGGGGGGCGCGCGTTAGCTCAGCCGCCGGAAGACCGACTGCCAGTGGGCACGGTTGTTATTCCGCTCGCCGTCTCTCGCTCGCATAGCGCAGCCAGCTGGTCGCCCAATTGCGGATTTGTTTCGCGAATAAGCTGGAGCATGGCCGCAATATCCGGATTGTCCGACGCGACCGTCGTGGGGGGGGGGGCGGTGTGTCTTCCCTCCTCTCCACAAGGGATGCCAAGCGTTCCCCCAGTAGCGGGTCTTTCTCGCGGATCGCCCGGAGCAGGCGCGAGGGGTCCGAGTTCTCCGACGGTGCTGCAGGTGCGGCCTGCGAGGTTTCGTTCGGTCTGCCGAAACCGAAGCCCTCCACCAGTGTCCCCAGCGTGTCCAAGGGGACCGGGGTTCTGCTGTTCAAATCGAACAGGCGCAGTGCCTCCGCTGTGCTGGAAGGCGGTGCCGTGGTCGGGTCGCAATCCAAGGTGGTTCCGTCGTGGGAGGGCACAAGCGTAAGGTGCTCGACGAATTGGCACAGTTCGTCCAGATTGCTTCTGTGCCGATCCATCTGCTGGATCCCGCGAAGCATCTCTGCGGCAGTGGGCCTGGGCAACACGCTGCTGTCGCCATCGTGGCCTTGCGTCTGATCCCCATAGCGCTTCATAAGCCCCAGCGGCGAGAGTCCCGGGCCTTGCGTATTGCGGTGGCGCCGGACCCCCCCGGGCAGATTGGTCGCGGCAGGTCGGGATGGCGCGCGGCCAAGGGCGGGCTCAGAGACGGTGCGGTATTCCTCGGACGCTGGCGACACTGCGTGGGGCGTTGCCTCGTCCGCGTGCAATGCGCGCGAGGAGTAGGCGGGATTGGGCTGGACAGGGCGCATAACCGCTCCATGAGCTTCAGGGCGAGAAGGATGTCGCGTTGCCTGAGGCGGGAGGGTTCGCTTTGCGAACGCGCTGCGCAATAGGCGAAAAACGGAGATCGGCTGGAAGTGCTCTGGTCTTTCGACAGCGCGGTTGTGCCGGCACCGTGCCATCACGGTGCCTTACCTTGGCTACGCTCGTTCGCCAGTCGCCTCGCCTCGCATCGCTGCTGATGCGTTCGGCGCTACAGGTGTCGCCGCCTCGGCGTGCGATCAGAAGCTGTAGCGTACTCGGCCATACCAGTACGCGCCGTTGCTGCCGATCGGCGAGAGCACGTCGTAGGGCAGGTTGCCGAAGTAGGCGATGTCGTCGATGGAGCGGTCCGGGTAGTTGTCCAGGATGTTCTGACCGCCGATGGCCAACGTCCACTGCGTGTCCAGGTGGTATTCGGCTTCCAGATCCAGCTGCCATTCGGCACCGTAGGTCTGGTGCGGTGCGAAGCCGCCGCCGAAATCGAACACGCGGGTGGCGCTGCCGTAGCGGTTGACGCGCGTCTGCAGATTCCAGTGCTGATTGCTCCAGTTGGCGGCGAGCGCTGCACGCGTGCGCGGCGCGGCGCCGGTGAGCGTGTTGCTTTCTTCCACGCCGAACAGCACGTACTCCGGATCCAACGCGAGCAACTGCGACGGGGTGGCGATGATGTCTTTCAGTTCGGTCTTGGCGTAGCTGTAGGTGCCGGTCAGCAGCAGGTCGCCGCCGAAGGTGTGCTGGCGCCAGTTGGCGACCAGCTCGGCGCCACGGGTGCGGGTGTTGGCAGCATTGAGGAAATAGCTGGCGCTCTGCACGCCGGTGACGCCGAAGTTCTGCTGGACGAAGTTGGTGAGCGCGTCGCCGGTGATGTTTTCGGACAGCGCGATGCGGTCGTCGATATCGATTTGGAAAAAGTCCAGCGACAGGTCGAAGTGATCGCCCAGCTTGCTGGTGAAACCGAGGCTGTAATTGACCGACTTTTCCGGTGTCAGATCGGTGGCGCCCAGTCCACGCGCGATGGGATTGTTGACCGACAGCAAGCGGCCCTGGGTCAGGCGACCGTCGGCGTCGTAACCGGTGGAGGTTGCTTCGTAACCGATCTGGCTGAGCGAGGGCGCACGCACGTTGTTGGAGATGGCGCCACGCAGCGCAAAGGCCGGGGCGAACGCGTAACGTGCGGCCAGCTTGCCGGTCCACTGGCTGCCGAAGTCCTGGTAATGCTCGTAGCGGCCGGCCAGATCTGTGGAGAACTTGTCGCCGAACTGGCTTGATACGTTTGCGTAGGCGCTGGCCACATTGCGCGACAGGTCGGCTTCGTCCTGCGGGGTGAGCCCACCGCCGGCCTGCGATCCGGTGGGGCGGTCGGTGAACGGGCCGGCCGCGTAGCTGGCCGGGTCGCCGGCATGGGTGCGGTACTGCTCGCGGCGGAATTCGGCGCCGGTGCCGAAGGTGTGCGTGGCACCAACGGCGTCGAACACTCGGGTCAGATCGAAATTGCCCACGGTTTGCGCGAAGGCGAAATCGCCGGTCTTGAAGCGCGTGGTGCTGCCTGGGCCGAGCGATGCATTGAGCGAATTGCGCAGCCGGTAGGTGAAGTCGTTGCGGCCATAGTTGAGGCTGGCATCGTAATCCCAGTTGCCCCATTGCCCGCGCGCGCCGGCCACGATCTGCAGGTCGCGATTTTCGCCTTCGGAAATCGGGCGGTAGCCGTTGGGGTAGATCTCGCGCCAGTTGGCGCTGCTGTCTGGGTAACGGAAGTAATTGGCACCTTCGGAATCGCGCTGGTCGTAGGTGCCGAACGCGTAGAACTCGCCGCTGGCGCTGAACGGAATTTTGGTATTGAGCCAGGCATTCAGGCCCTTGGTGGCCCCATCGCCGAGCACGTAATTGCGCTGCCCCTTGAGCGCCAGATTGGCCGGGGTCTGCTCTTCGAACGGCGGAATCTGGTCGAAGCCGGCGCGGTTGGTGGCTTCGCGATTCTTCAGTTCCAGGCCCACCTTGAAGAAGCCGCCGTCGTCGCCCAGCAGCGTGCCGACCTTGGCGCTGGCGTAGCTGGTCTGGCCATCGGTGATGCGGCGATTGATCGGCGCGACATCGGTGTTGTAGGCGCCGAAGCTTGCTTCCAGTTCGCCGCTCTCGGGGTTGTCGTCCAGGATGACGTTGATGACGCCGGCAACCGCATCCGAGCCGTACTGCGCGCCGGCACCGTCGCGCAGCACTTCGATGCGCTTGATCGCGTTGATCGGGATGGAATTGAAATCCACCGGCGTGGTGCCCTTGCCGATCTTGCTGTCGATATTGACCAGTGACGAGGTGTGGCGGCGCTTGCCGTTGACCAGCACCAGCACTTGATCGGGCGAGAGCCCGCGCAGCTGCGCGGCGCGGATATGGTCGCCGCCGCCAGAGTTGGATTGATGCGGGAAGTTGAAGGACGGCAGCAGCGCCTGCAGCGCGCTGCCAAGCTCGCCGTTGACCACACCGGCCTTGCGGATGTCTTCGGCGGTGAGCACGTCCACCGGCACGGTCGATTCCAGCACGGTGCGGCCGCTGGCCCGGGTGCCGGTGACGATTACGGTGTCCAGGGTGTTGGAGGCCGTATCGGCCTGTTGGGCTTGCGCTTGGGCGCTGAGCGCGGCGGCGACGGCCAGGCCAATCATCGAAAGGGTGGGACGGGTCATGCTGTTCTCTCTCCTGTCAACTGCGAACGAGACGCGCCACGCGGTCGGCATCCGGCCGGGCTGGGCGCAAGGGGGCGGATTTTCAACATGCATCCGCATGGCAGAGAGATTATCGTGTTGTTAAGGCCGACGCGAGATGGCACAGTTCGGGTGCTCCCGCATGAGCTGATATTCGCCTTGCATGAGCCTGCCCTCGAGTCCCGTTCCTGCCCCCAGACCTGTCGTGGAGAAGTCGATGAAGTTGTTGCCGTCCTGCCTGCTTGCCGCCACGTTGGCCCTGTCTGCCTGCGCCACAACCCCCGGCGGCGTGCCGAGCTCGACTACCGCCAGCCTGCAAGGCGACGCCGCGCGGCCAGCGGCGGCGCGCGGTTGGGTGCGCAGCGAGTTGTATTTCGGCGTGGGCGAAGAATCCGGCCCGGCCGACCGCCCGCAGACCCGCACCATCGATGAAACCCAGTGGCGCGCGTTTCTGGACAAGGAAGTGACCCCGCGCTTTCCGGATGGTCTGACTGTGTTCGACGCCTACGGCCAATGGTTGTTCCGCGGCGCCAAGGAACCGAACCGCCTGGGCACCAAGGTGCTGGTGATCCTGCACGAAGACACCCCGCAACGGCGCAACGACATCGAGGCGATCCGGCTGGCCTGGAAGCAGGCCACCGGGCACCAGTCGGTGCTGTGGTCGCGGCAGGCGGTGGAGGTGTCGTTCTGAGCGCGACTCGGCACAGTTGCAGGCGACCACCGCGCCGTGCTTGTCGCGTACTACGCGGATCCATTGACACGTGGAGCGACCCGCTACGTGCCGGGTCAGGGCTCATCCGCCAGCGGAGTCTGCCGGACCTTGGGCAACTGGCGAGCTTGCAGTGTCTGAACCTTCTTCAGCGCCGTCTGTACGGCGGCGGGTGTGGCAAGCAGACGATACTGGAGGACGAAGTCGCGCGTGCCGCCCGCTTCGATGGTGGGGACCAGGCCAAGGTCGCGCTGCAGGCTGCGGTTGTAGGAAAAACTAGTGCCTGGCTCCAAGCCCGCGACGTAGCCCGTGGTGCGGCTATCGGTGTTCTTCCAGAGCGAGAACACTGGCAATTGGGTGAGGCTGAAGTCCAACTCTATGCCGTGCCGAGCGCCTGCGTCATGCAGCACTGCTAGGCTCTGCCCCTTGCCATCGCCGATGGGGTAGATGTTGTAGACCGTTTCGCCATATCCGGAAGTCGGGCCACGAAAGGTCTGCCAATCCTCCAATTCCTGCTGCGCTCGCGAATTGAATGGCGAGACCTCGCGTACCGGTAGCGTCACGCGTGCACCTTGTTCGAGCAGCGTTGAACCTACGTTGCTGTGGTAGAGCGCCTGGTATTCCATGGGGTGGTCCCCCTGATTGGTCAGGCGATCGTGCAGGGTGAATGCGGTGGCGCCGGGTTCGGTGGTCAGCGCCGTGTCGATCCGAAAGTCGACCTTCTTGAAGGCGGCCTCGCTCAGCATGCCTGTGAGGGTGATCCGGTGCGGCGAGCGATCATCAATGCTGAGCACCACTGTGCGGGCGGGCAGATAGGACGCTCGCCCATGCAGGGTGAGTAGTTCGCCACCGTCCTTGCCAGGGTGGCCGACCCACTCGAACCCGCAGCGCGCCACGAACTCGTTGAATCCTTCCAGCCAGCCCAGTCCGCTGCGGCTTTCCAAGTTGACGAAGGCAGGATTGACCACCTCGCTCACCGGAGAATCCCAACCCAGCCGGACGCTGCCTGCCTGGGCGCGCAGCACGTTCATACCGCGGGTTGGCACGACGGTCAGTTGCATGGCGCCGGTATCGATTTCGACGAGCATGCTGCCCTCCTGCCGGCCGCCGCTGAGCCGGCGCAGCCGCACCTTGAAGGGTGGACCGTCGCGCATGTTAAGCTGTGTACTCTCGATGCTCCAGTCGCGAGCTGGCGTTTCCGGAGAGATGAGGGTGAACTCCACGGCATGGGCAGGCAGCGCAGCTGCGATGGCAGCGCAGGCGACAAGCAGGCGTACACTTAGCACGTTAACTCCTGATTCAGGATGGACAAGAGCGGCGAACACCTCAATGTCGCCAGAGTATAGATTTCGGGATTGCGCTTACTGCGCTTAGGCGCATTGCTACGCTGATGGAGCGTTGCTTTCGTATGCCGAAGAACGTGCGTCACTTTTGCTCTGCCATCGCACCGAGAGTACGTCGACAGTGGACGCCGCCATCCTTGCTGGGGCAATGCAGTTCCGGCGTCTAGGAGTTGCTTCGCTATGTTACCGGTCGCGCCGCTGTCGCCACTGCAGTGCAGCAGCTACCATCGGCCGACCCTCACGCTTCCTGGTTCTCATGTCGGCTCCTTCTTCGCGTCCTGCGGCCTCGCCGCGCTGGTTCGTCGCTGGCGATCTCAATGGCTTCTTTGGCCTGGTGGTCGACAATCTGTCTATCCTCGGCTTTATCGCGATGGCCTTGGTCGGCATCTTCCAGTTCCCGGCCGAGGTGGTCTTCGGGCGCATGTTCCCGGGCACCGCATTCGGCGTGCTGGTGGGCAACCTGCTGTACACCCTGATGGCGCGGCGACTTGCTGCACGCACCGGGCGCGACGATGTCACCGCCATGCCGCTGGGCCTGGATGCGCCCACCAGCATCGGCATGGCGCTGCTGGTGCTCGGCCCGGCATTTGCCGGTTTCAAAGCGCAGGGGCTGGACCCGCAAGCCGCCGCGATCGCCACCTGGAAACTCGGCATGGCCGCACTGGTGGTGATTGGCCTGCTCAAGCTGGTGCTGTCGTTCGTGGGCGAAGCGGTGACGCGTGCACTACCGCGTGCGGCCTTGCTCGGTTCCATCGCCGGCATCGCGCTGGTGTTGATGGGCTTGTTGCCGCTGCTGGAAACGCTACGCTCGCCGGTCGCCGGTTTCGTCACCCTGGGTCTGCTGCTGTATGTGCTGCTGGCCAAGGGCCGCCTGCCGACGAAATTGCCCGGCGTGCTGGTGGCGTTTTTGATCGGCACCGCGCTGTACTACGGGCTCGCCTTGGCGGGACTGGGCGCGCCCGGTTTCGCCGTGCCGGCGTGGAACCCGCCGCAGATCGTGCTGCCGTTGCCGAACCTCGGCTTCATCGACGGCCTGCCGGCCACGGTGGCGTACTTGCCGTTGCTGCTGCCGTTCGGCGTATTGATGGTGGTGGGCGGCATCAACGTCAGCGAAAGCGCGCGCGCGGCCGGCGACGATTACCGCACCCGCGACATCCTGCTGGTGGAAGCCTTGGCCACGCTGGTGGCCGGCGTCTGCGGCGGCGTGGCGCAGACCACGCCCTACATCGGCCAGCCCGCGTACAAGCACATGGGCGCGCGCTCCGGTTACACGCTGCTGACGGGGGTGTTTATCGGTATCGGCGGCATGCTTGGGGTGATCAGCGGGCTGGTGCAATGGCTACCGCTGGCAGTGCTGGCGCCCATCATCGTGTACGTCTCGATCGACATCACCACGCAGGCATTCCAGGCCACGCCGAAACAGCACGCCGGCGCGATGGTGCTGGGCTTTCTGCCGTCGGTGGCGTACCTGTTGACCATCAAGGCACCGGGCTGGATCGCGCCGGATCAGCTGGTGGCGCTGACCACCAAGGTCGACGGCCACGGGCTGCCGGAGCTGGCAGTGATCTTCGCGCTGGGCAACGGCTTCATCATCACCGCGATGCTGTGGATTGCCACGGTGGCAGCGATGATCGATGGCCGGCTGCGGCGCGGTGCGGTGTGCCTGCTGGTGGCTGCGGGGCTGACCTTGTTCGGTTTGATCCATTCGGTGGACCCGCGTGGCGGCATCTATCTGCCGTGGTCGCTGCAAGGTCTGGCGCGCGTGATCAGCTGGCAGTTCGTCGGTGCCTATGTTGCGCTGGCGGCGACCTTGCTGCTGTTGTCGCTACTGTCGGCACGTAAGGAGGCACTGCAGTGACCTATCGTTCGCGTGTTGCGCAGTGCATTGTGGGTAGCGCGTTGTTGCTCAGCGCCAGCGCGGCATGGTCGGCGTCGTTCGACTGCTTGGCTTCGTGCCGGTGGTCCCACCCAAGTCCAATCGGGTCGGTCCCTGAGAGTACGACTGGGAAATGTACAAGCGACGCAACGAAGTGGAGCGACTGTTCCGCCGCCTGAAGGGCTACCGCCGGATTTTCACACGCTTCGAGAAGCTGGACGTCATGTTCCCTGGATTCCTCAGCTTTGTGCTCACCGTTGATGGGCTTCGGATGTGTTAACAGGCCCTAGTTGCCAGCCACATCCACCCACACCGCATGATGGTCGCTGCCATCGGCGATCGCCGCTTCCGGCGCGCTGCTGGCTGGCCAGAAAATACCGCTGCCGATCAGGGTGAACTGGTGCGACGGCAGCACGTAGTCCAGGCGCATGGTGCCGGCCTGCGGGCCGAAGTCGCCGGTGACCTGATGCGGGTCGCCGCTGTGGGCGATGCCCAGTGCGGCGTATTCGGCGGTTTTTTCCGGGCCGCCCTCGCTGCGCGGGGTGGGGTATTGAAGGACGCGCGGGTGGTTGATCAGGGCGCGGATCGCAGCATGGCGGCCGGCGCCATCGACTGGGTCGTTGTTCAGATCGCCCAGGATGACGAAGCGTGCATCGCTATCCAGACCACCGCAGTTGCCTTTGTCGTCGCAGAGCCAGCGTTGGCTTTCGGGTGCGTTGTCCAGATACGCGCGCCACAGCTGCAGTTCGTCATGGTTGCGCGCGGCGTTGCGTTTCTCGGCACCATCGAACACCGGCGGGGTGGGGTGCGACACCAGCGCATGCACTACACCCAGCGGGGTGCGCACCGGCACATCCCAATGCGATTTGGACGACAGGCGTAGCTGTGCCCAGATGGCATTGCTGTAGTACGACGTCTTGCTGGCCGGATCGATCGGTCGCAGTGCACCGGGTAGCGCGCTCCACTTCAGCAGTTGGAAACTACGCACTGCCTGCACATCGATCGGGTAGCGCGACAACACCAGCATGCCGTACTGGCCAGGATGCAGCCCGTAGCCCCAGGCATCGTTGCCACGCGCGCGCCCTTCGCCACCGATGCTGCCGTTGTTGTCCAGATCCAGACCGCTCGGCACGCCGGTATTGACCGGTGCCAGATAGCGGTATGGATACCGCAACGCCTCGCCACCACCCGGTTGGGCCACCAGCAGATAACGTTGTTGGAACAGATCGGCAGCGCGGTGCTCCGGGTCGAAGTCGAACTCGTTGAGCAGCACCAGATCCGGGCGCACGCGCTGCAGTACCGCAGCGATCTTGCGCGCATGCACGCTATCGCCCTGCAACTCGCGGATCAGGCCGCCGGCCTCGTCCGAATACAGCGAGGTGTTGTAGGTGGCGATGCGCAGCGTTGCCGCTGCGGGCCTGGCGGCAAGGGTGTCGGAGTGGGTCATGGGCGACGGTGCGCGGTGGGCGCAGGCCGCGCACAAGGCGGTCAGCGCGAGCAGCAGGAGAGGTTTGATCATCGCGGAATTCTCGCATGCGGGATGCGACACGCCGATGTCGCACTCCGGTGTTTCAAGTGCCCGATGGGTGGGCGGGCAAGTCGCACCAGTGGCGGCCATCGTAGGCTTCCAGTGCACTGAAACGGCGTTTGTAGTTCATCTTCGCGTGGCCTTCGATCCAGTAACCCAGATATACATGCGCGCGCCGCTCGCGCTGCGCCCACTGGATTTGCTGAAGGATCGCGAACGTGCCCAGGCTGCGTGCAGCCGCTTCGGGCGCGTAGAACGTGTAGATCGCCGACAGCGCATGCTCGGTGACATCGGTCACCGCGACAGCCAGCAGCCGGCCGGGCAGGTGCGCGATGGCCGGTTCGCGGATCTCCAGAAAGCGCCCGTGCGACCAACCGCCGATCAGGAACTGGTCGAATTCGGTGGCGCCATGCTCGTCCATGCCGCCACCGGGATGCCGGTACTTGAGGTATTGGCGATAGAGCGCGAGTTGTTCGTCGGTGCGCTCGGCAGCTACCACGCGCACGACCAGATCCTGGTTGCGCGTCAGGCACCGGCGTTGGCTGCGATCGGGATGAAACGCATCCACCGCGATGCGTACCGGTACACAGGCGCGGCACCGTTCGCAGTGCGGCCGGTAGACCAGATCGCCGGAGCGACGGAAGCCCCAGGCCAGCGCTTGCGGATAAATCGCACCCAGGCGCGGATCGTGCGGATCCAGCACCAGGTCGCGCGCTCGCCGGTCGGACCAATAGCCGCAGGCATGCTCGCCGGTCTGGAACAGGCGCAGGTCGTCATGGGTGTCGGCATGGATGGCCATGGCCGAAGGATAGCGCCTGCGCGTCGCAGCAGCGGCGACTGTCCGTCGGATGAATACGCCCGGCCCGGACGTCAACGCGCGCCTTGGTGGCTCGTTGATGTGGGTGTTGGTGGCAGCGCACGGACGATCCGCACGCACCACCCACGCGATGCGGCCCATGCAGGTTCCGCGTGTGGTTCTTATCTCTCGCGTGTGGTTCTTATCTCTCAGGAGTGTCTCATGACGTCACGCAAACCTTTCCTCGCCCTGGCCATGCTGGCCGTGCTGTCCACCGGCGCCGCGTTCGCCGCCACCGTGCCGGCTTCCGGCGATGCGCCGCGTCCTGCCAAACTCGACAAGAACGGCGATGGCGTGATCGACCGCAGCGAAGCTGCTGCCGTTCCGGCACGGGCCGCGCAGTTCGACACGCTGGACACCAACAAGGACGGCAAGCTGTCGCGCGACGAGCGCCCGCACCATCGTCGCGGCGGACGTGGCGAATGGATGGCCAAGCTCGATACCAACAAGGACGGCCGTATCAGCCGCGCAGAAGCCAAGGCCGACCCGAAGTTCGCCGCGCGTTTCGACCAGATGGATCTGAACAAGGACGGCTTCATCGACCGCGCCGATCGTGAGCTGCGCATGCAGCAGCATCGCGATGCATGGTTCGCCAAGGCCGATACCGACAAGGACGGCAAGCTGAGCAAGGCCGAGTTCGATGTTGCGTCCACGTGGCGTGGCGCGCACGGAACGGGTGGGATGGAGGGACGCGGCGACCATGGCAAGCCGGCGCCAGCGGACGCACCTGCGACCAATCGCTAAGGTCTCGCTGACCGCGGCGCTCGTGGTTCACCCAGCTGTTTGCAGTACGTAACAAGGAGCGGATCGACAGCGCCCTCTCGCCTGGCGGGAGGGCGCTTGCGTTTGCGCCAGACGCTGGGCGCAGGTGCAACGCTCAGTCGTGCTTCCACGACGTAGGAATCGGATTGGACACGGTGTTTTTCTCCAGTGTGTAGGTTCCGTTCTGCTGCGCGATCGCTTCGCCGGTGTCGACGATCGCGTTCTGGATAAAGACATTCTGCGTTTCGCCGCGCACGAAGGTCAGCTGATGGAAGGCGGTCTTGTTGCCCCAGTCTTCCGAGGGCAGGGAGATGAAACGGATCGTGTAGTTCTGGTCGTCGAACGCACCCTGCAGAACATAGACGCCGTAATGGTTTTCGCCTTGCGAAATGAGCTTGTACACGCCGTTGCTGAAATAATAGATTTCCGCATCGGGGAACGGTTTCTTCTCGTACATCTTGTTGTAGTGGAGCACCTGCTTGAAGGTCGGCGTTCCGAAACTCACCGACAGCGTCTTGCCATCGTGGGATGTCGTCAGTCCGTCCGCATGCGCGCTCATGCTGGCCACCATCAGCAGACTGGTGAAGAGACTTGCCTTCACGTCATGACTCCGGGTTTTGTTGAATTCTCACCGACTATAACAGCGCGGCCGCTACCCGGTGGCTTCTGACGTCGGATACGAACGCATCACTTCGGATCGATCATGCGACGTTGTTGCTCGCGGCGTTCACCGTTGCATGCTGGCAGGCCGTGCCGGAGCGTGCTTCAGTGCGCGTAGTCGACGGCGATGTCGCCAAGCCTGCGTCACGCATAGCCGGTGTTGCCCTAGCGCAGGTGGATCTGCACCCGGATGTCATCGTCCGGGAAGAGTTTGCAACTGCCGCTACAGCGGTGACCTCCGCCGGCCCTCAAAGCATCCCCAACCGCATGTCGTGCTGCGCGATCGGCAGAATGACGGCCGCTGTGCTCACCATCATCGCGCCCGGACTGAACATGCAGCGGTACAACAGCGGTGCCCGGGTGGCGCCGCGTCTGCGCGCATCGCGCTCGAGCATGGGGCGCATGATGCGTGGCCGTATGCGCAGGGATTGAGAGTTGAGCACCGCCATGCCTGCGCACAGCGGCAGAACCGATGCCCGCGCGCCTGCCTCCTTCCGGCAATGCAGACATGATGTCGAGTGCGGCGATTTCTTCTTCCACCTGCAGCAATTGGTCGGCGCGCGAGGGCGCCGGATCAGCTGCCATCGCGATGGCAAGCTCGGCCGCCTCACCGCTGCGCGCACGATGGCGGTTGGCGCGCAGCCAGTCGCGCGCAAGGTTGCGGGTGGTCTGCCGAAGCCAGGGCAGGCAGCTGGCCGGCTGATGCAGCTGCGCCAGCCGCTGCCAGGCACGCAGGAAGGCCTCCTGGGCGATGTCTTCGCTGGCTGCGATGTCGCGGGTGATCGCCAGCGACATCGGGGGCACCGTGTTCTGGTATGCAAGTGCGCTGCGCCCATCAACCTGCTGGCAGCCAGCTGCGGCGCTGGGCAGGTCGCGTTGCAACATCAGATCCAGCGTGTCGGCATTCATCGGCGCGCTCCCTGTCCTGTTGCCAGCATGACGCATGCCGGCAATGGATGTGACCGCGATGATGAGGGTGCCGCCCGTCGCCCCACCGGCTGGTCGCGCGGCTAGCGGTGCTCAGCGCGCCGGCTGGATCCGCACACGCATTTCTTCGTCTTCTGCTGCCGGTTGAGCGGCATCTTGGGTCGACGCTTGCTGCGATGCCGCTTGTGCCGCCGGTGCTGGCGCGCTGCGATGGCGCATCACCACCACCATGGCAACGGCGCCGATCACCAGCAGCAACACCAGGCGGATGCGCCAGGCCCAGCTGCGCGCGCTGGAGCTGGAGCCGTTCTCGCCTTCGCGGAAGGTGTATTCCACATTCGGCAGATCGCGGCGGGTGGTGTCCAGCAGGCGGGCGTCACGCAGCAGATCGCGCGCACGCGGCTGGTCGTTGGCATGCACGATCCAGACGGTGGGCTGCGCCTGGGCGTTGCTCTGTTCCAGGTAGCTGAACTGGCCACCGCGCTTGCTCTGGTAGGAGCGGCCATTGCTGAGGCGGATCTCGATGCCCGCATCGCGCAAGAGATTGGCCACGCCTTCGGCGGTTTCGATACGTTGACTGCTGAAGATCTTGCGCATGGTGCAAAACGCCGTTGGGTCCGGAACAGATGGCGCCACTGCGGCGCCGGTTCAAGATGAAACATCAGGATGCGGGTGGTGCAGTCAGGTGACCGCGTACGCGGGGCGGGCAAGGATGCCAGCTTGCCGCGCCTGCACTGCGCTCCGACAAATGCTCGGCTATCTTCAGCGCTGCCCGCGTGCGAACGGGCAATCGAACAGCGTGCGGCACTGTCGCGCTTGGAGGCCTACTCCTTGGCCGGCACGGCAATCGCGCTGCCGTCGGGTACCACCCGGATCAAACCTTCCTGCGTGGTGCTGGCCACCAGCACGCCGTCGCGGGTGAAAAACTGCCCGCGCGCCAGGCCGCGCGCGCCTTGCGCGGTGGGGCTGTCGAGCGAATACAACAGCCAGTCGTCGGTGCGGAACGGGCGATGGAACCACAGTGCGTGATCGAGCGAGGCCATCTGCACGTTCGGCGTGTAATAGCTGATGCCGTGCGGAAATGTCGAAGTGCCCAGCAACTGGAAATCCGAGGCGTACGCCAGCAGGGCTCGATGCAAGCCCACATCGTCGCCGATGGGATTGTTCAAGCGCAGCCACATCTGCTGAAACGGCGCGCGCTTGGGGGGCTTGAGTTCGTCGCGCGGAAACACATGGCGAAACTCGAACGGGCCGCCGCGCGACAGCCAGCGCTGCACCTTGGCCGGCAGCTTGGCCAACACTTCCGGTGTCAGCGGGGCGGCGGGTTCGATGTCTTCCGGCGGGGGCACCACCGGCATCGCCGATTGATGCTCCGCACCGTCTTCGTGCTCCTGAAACGAGGCCGCACAGAAAAAGATCACTTTGCCGTGCTGGATCGCCGTGACCCGGCGCACCGAGAAGCTGCCGCCATCGCGGGTGCGGTCGACGTCGTAGACAATGGGGTGATCGATATTGCCGACACGCAGGAAATACGCGTGCAGCGAATGCGCCTGACGGCCGTTTTCGACCGTCGCCTGCGCAGCAGATAACGCCTGGCCCAGCACCTGCCCACCGAACACGTATTTGGTGCCGATATCGCGGCTCTGGCCGCGAAACAGATTGTCCTCCAGACGCTCCAGCGACAGCAGGCTGATCAGTTCGCAGACGACGGGTTCGGCGGTGGCGGACAAGGGGCTGGCCTGGGAATGCGACAGACCGCGAGTATACCGGGCCGCCCAATGGGCGCCGCGACGGCGGGGCTCAGGCCTTCTGCAGGCGCGCCACCAGGCCATGCAGCGCGGTCTGCGCATCCGGCGCGTACCAGCCATCGACGAAGCGCTCCAACTGGATCAACTCCGGTGCCAGCGCCGCGCGCAGGTCCGCGCGTGCAATCGCACGCGTGGTCAGCATCGGCTGGCGCGGCAGCTGTTGCAGTTCCTGCAGCCAGGCCAGCGCACGCGCGGTGACCAACTCGCCGTCGACCAACTCATCCACCAGGCCGATCTTGACTGCCTGTTCGGCCGGCAGCAGTTGCCCGGCGATCAACAGGCGCTCGGCGCGGTGCGCACCGACCACGCGGCGCAACAGTCGCTGGATGCCTTCCGGCGCGGCCAGGCCCACCTGCACTTCGTTCAGGCCGATCGCATAGGGTTTGGCGGTGTCAGCGCTGCGCGCCATCACCCGGTAGTCGCAGCACAGCGCCAGCACGCAGCCGCCGGCCGGCGCATGCCCGCCGATCGCCGCCACCACCGGCACGCGGCTGTTGGCCAGTGCCTGCGCGGCCTCGAAGAACGCGGTCCAACTGGCCAGTAGCGCGGCGCGGTCGGTGCCGTGCGCGAGCAGATGCGGTACATCCATGCCGCCGGAAAAAATCCGCTCGCTGCCCGACAGCACGATGCCATCGACCTCCTCGCCCGCCTGCTGCACCGCAACGCTCAGCGCCTGGCACAACGCACTGTCCAGCGCATTGACCGGCGGACGCGCCAGACGGATCTCGCGAAGACGGCCATGGTCTAAGATCTGGATGCTCATTCGGGGCTCCTGGAGGTCTGATCATGATAGACGGCAGTCGAAGCAGGCGGGTTAGGTGTGCTGGCAGGTTGCTTGCGGCATTGGCGCTGGTGGCAAGTGCGGGCGTGTCGGCGCAATGCCTGCCCGAATTCAAAAATGGCTGGATCCGCATCCCGCCGCCCGGGGGCATGGCGGCCGGTTTCGGGCAATTTCATAACGGCTGTGCGCAGCCGCTGAAGGTCACTGCTGCCAAGAGCAGCGTGTTTGCCGATGTCTCATTGCACGAAACCACGCAGACCAATGGCGTCAGCCGCATGCGTGCGGTGCCGGAGCTGGCATTGCCGGCCGGCAAGTCGGTACCGCTGGCGCCGGGCGGGCTGCATCTGATGTTGATGGATGCGACTGCGCCGCTGCAGGAGGGCGCACAGGTGCCGGTGAGCTTTAGCTTGCAGGACGGTCGCGAAATCAAGGCCATGTTGGAAGCACGCAAGCGCGCACCTGGGTCTTGATGGTTGTTTGGCTGTCGCGCAATACACCCGCGCGCAACCAAAAACGGCGGCTCCCGAAAGCGCCGCCGTCCGTTTTCAAGGTTGAAGAGCCTCGGTGACCGGCTCGCTGAAATTCAGCTGCTGGCCGCGCGTACCGCGTCCGGCAGCGCCGCGGTCTTGCCGGTCTGCGTATCGATCCACACCACCACCACGTTGCCATCGGAGTACAGCTTGCTGTCGTCCTTCTGGTCGAAGATGCGATGGCCGATGGTCACACTGCTGGTGCCCAGGCGTTCGACGAACAACTCGACGGTGATGTCGTTGGGCCAGATCAACGGCTGCTTGTAGTTGACGTTGGTGGCGGCCACCACCGGCGCGATGCGGTCGGTCATCGCCACGCCTTGCACGCCCAGCATCCAGCGCACGCGTGCTTCTTCCAGATAGGAAATGTACTTGGCGTTGTTGACGTGGCCCATGCTGTCCATATCGCGCCAGCGCACGCTGATCGTGATACGTGCCAGAACCTTGTGTTCGCTCATCAGCTTGCCTTCTTCTTTGCAGTCTTCTTGGTGGCGGATTTGGCGACCTTGGCCACCTTCTCCGGTTTGACCCTGCGCGGCGGGCGCGCATCGGGCTTGTTGGCCATTGCCGCCGGACGCGTCTGGCGCGCTTTTACCGACGGCAACATCTTGGCCAGGAACTGCCCGGTGTAGGACGCCTTGTGTGCAGCCACATCTTCCGGCGTACCGGAGACCAGGATGGTGCCGCCGCGATGGCCGCCCTCCGGGCCCAGATCCACGATCCAGTCGGCGGTCTTGATCACGTCCAGATTGTGTTCGATCACCACCACCGTGTTGCCTTCGTCGCGCAGCTTGTGCAACACGCCGAGCAAGGCTTCGATATCGTGGAAGTGCAGGCCGGTGGTCGGCTCGTCCAGGATGTACAAGGTGCGCCCGGTATCGCGACGCGACAGTTCCCTGGACAGCTTGACGCGCTGCGCTTCACCGCCGGACAGCGTGGTCGCGCTCTGGCCCAGCTTGATGTAGCTCAGTCCCACATCGACCAGCGTTTCCAGCTTGCGCGCGATCGACGGCACCGGCTCGAACAGGCGCAGCGCATCTTCCACGGTCATCTGCAGCACGTCGCTGATGTTGAAACCCTTGTAGCGGATTTCCAGCGTTTCGCGGTTATAGCGCTTGCCATGGCAGACATCGCAAGGCACGTAGACGTCGGGCAGGAAGTGCATCTCCACCTTGATCATGCCGTCGCCCTGGCAGGCCTCGCAGCGGCCGCCACGCACGTTGAAGCTGAAACGGCCTGGCGAATAACCGCGTGCACGCGACTCTGGTACCTGCGCAAACAGCTCGCGCAACGGCGTGAACAAGCCGGTGTAGGTCGCCGGGTTGGAGCGCGGCGTGCGCCCTATTGGTGACTGGTCGATATCCACGACCTTGTCGAACAGGTCCAGATTTTCGACTTCGCGATGCGGTGCCACGGTGTGCGACGCGCCGTTGATCTCGTTGGCCGCCAGCGTGAACAAGGTATCGTTGATCAGCGTCGATTTGCCCGAACCGGACACGCCGGTGATGCAGGTCAGCAGCCCGGCCGGAATGTCCAGGTCGACGTTCTTGAGGTTGTTGCCGGTTGCTCCGCGCAGATGCAGCATCATCTTCGGGTTGGGCTTGTGGCGCTGCTTGGGAATCTCGATGCGGCGCTTGCCCGACAGATATTGGCCGGTCAGTGAGCGCGGCGATTTCAGAATGTCCTGCAGCGTGCCTTGCGCGCAGATTTCGCCGCCATGCACGCCGGCACCGGGACCGATATCCAGCACATGGTCGGCCAGGCGGATCGCGTCTTCGTCATGCTCGACCACGATCACGGTGTTACCCAGGTCGCGCAGCCGCGTCAGCGTGCCGAGCAGGCGTTCGTTGTCGCGCTGATGCAGGCCGATCGACGGCTCGTCCAGCACATACATCACCCCGACCAGGCCGGCGCCGATCTGGCTGGCCAAGCGAATGCGTTGCGCCTCGCCGCCGGACAAGGTGTCGGCCTTGCGCTCCAGGGTGAGGTAGTCCAGGCCCACATCGACCAGGAAGCTCAGCCGCTCGCCGATCTCCTTGACGATCTTGGCCGCAATCTCGCCGCGCCAACCCGGCAGCGACAAGCCACGGAAAAAGCTCAACGCCTCGTTGACCGGCAGTACCACCAGTTCCGGCAGCGGGCGATCGGCCACGAACACATTGCGCGCAGCGCGATTCAAGCGCGTGCCGTTGCAGTCCGGGCAGGGCTGCTGGCTGACGTACTTGGTCAGCTCTTCGCGCACCGCCGGCGATTCGGTCTCGCGGTAGCGACGTTCCAGATTCGGCAGGATGCCTTCGAAGCGGTGCTTGCGTGTGGTGCGCCCGCCCGCGTCGGTGAAGTAGGTGAAGCTGATCACCTCATCGCCGCTGCCGAACAGCACCGCCTGGCGCACCTTGGCCGGCAGTGTGTTCCACACCGCATCCACATCGAACTTGTAGTGCTTGGCCAGCGAGGCAATCAGCTGGAAATAATAGGCATTGCGTCGATCCCAGCCGCGCACCGCGCCAGCGGAAAGCGACAGCTCGGGATGCACCACCACACGATCCGGGTCGAAGAACTCGGTCACGCCCAAGCCATCGCAACTCGGGCAGGCGCCCACGGGTGCGTTGAACGAAAACAGTCGCGGTTCCAACTCCGGCAGCGAGTAATCGCAGACCGGGCAGCTGTACTTGGACGAAAACAGGTGCGGTGCGGCCGCCGGGTCGTCCAACGATTGCACCGCCACCATGCCTTCGCCCAGCTTGAGCGCGGTTTCGAAACTTTCCGCCAGGCGCTGCTTGATGTCTTCGCGCGGACGGAAGCGGTCGATCACCGCCTCGATGGTGTGTTTCTGGCGCAGCGCCAACGGCGGCACCGCATCGATTTCGTACAGCTCGCCGTCCACGCGCACGCGCACGAAGCCCTGCGCGCGCAGTTGTTCGAACACTTGCGCATGCTCGCCCTTGCGGTCGCGGATCACCGGGGCCAGCAGCATGTAACGCTGCTCCTGATCCTGGGTGAGCATGTGGTCAACCATCTGGCTGACGGTCTGCGCTTCCAGCGGGAAGCCATGGTCCGGGCAGCGCGGCTGGCCCACGCGCGCGTAGAGCAGGCGCAGGTAGTCGTAGATTTCGGTAATCGTGCCCACGGTGGAACGCGGGTTGTGCGAGGTGGATTTCTGTTCGATCGAGATGGCCGGGGACAGGCCTTCGATATGATCCAGGTCCGGCTTTTCCATCACGCTCAGGAACTGGCGTGCATACGCCGACAGCGACTCGACGTAGCGGCGCTGGCCTTCTGCATAGATGGTGTCGAACGCCAACGACGACTTGCCCGAGCCGGACATCCCGGTGATCACGATCAATTTGTCGCGGGGCAGGTCGAGGTCGATGTTTTTGAGGTTGTGCGTCCGCGCGCCGCGGATGCGGATGAAATCCATCGCCATGGGGGATCCGATGTCGGGCCGGCGAACCGGCAGTGGTGCGAGCCTGCTCAGCAGGAATGAGTGGCAGTCGATCAGCCTACCCGCCGACCCAGGTGAGGGCAATTGCCCCAAATGCCAGTCTGCCGGGGCCGTTGTGGCGGGCGGATGATGCGTTCTGCCGGCCTGCTGTCAGGTGATTGCGGTACGAGTGCTTGCCACTTGACCCGAAACCGGCTAGGCCAGTATAATCCCGCTCCTGTCTGCCCTAGGGCATGGCAGTGCGACCATAATAACTACAGAGGAACACCTGGTCATGTACGCAGTTCTGGTAACCGGCGGTAAGCAATACCGCGTCGCGCAGGGCGAAACGCTCCGCGTGGAAAAGCTCGAAGTCGAAGCTGGCAACGAGATCAAGTTCGACACCGTCCTGATGCTGGGCGATAGCGATGGCATCAAGCTGGGCGATGCGCTGAAGGGCGCTTCGGTCACCGCCAAGGTTGTGGCCCACGGCCGCGCCGACAAGGTGCGCATCATCAAGTTCCGTCGCCGCAAGCACCACATGAAGCGTCAGGGGCACCGTCAGCACTACACCGAAATCGAGATCACCGGCATCGCCGGTGGCGACAAGAAGTAAGGAGAATCAGTCATGGCACATAAAAAGGGCGTAGGTTCCTCGCGCAACGGTCGCGATTCGAACCCGAAGTACCTCGGCGTGAAGATCTTCGGTGGCCAGGCCATCGACGCCGGCAACATCATCGTGCGTCAGCGCGGCACCCAGTTCCATCCTGGCGCTGGCGTCGGCCTCGGCCGTGACCACACCCTGTTCGCGCTGGTGGACGGCAAGGTGGAATTCTCGGTCAAGGGTGTGAAGAAGCGTCGTACCGTCAGCGTGGTTGCCGAGGCGTAATCGCCCGCTCCATGCAGGCCAGTTCGCAGGGCAGCAGTGCTTTGCGAACGAGACGGAAAGCCCCGCTTCGGCGGGGTTTTTTGTTTGAGAGCCGGGAGTGGGGATTTGGGACTCGGGATTCGCAACTGCGGAGTCCTGTACGTTCCGATGCCGTTGCTTCCTGCTTTCCCGCGGCCGCCAAGTGGCGTCCTGCGGTGGTGTTACCAATCCTAAATGACGAATTCCAAATCTCATGAAGTTAGTCGACGAAGCAGAAATCCTGGTCACCGCAGGTCATGGCGGCAATGGCTGTGTCGGCTTTCGCCGCGAGAAGTTCATCCCGCTGGGCGGGCCCGATGGCGGCGACGGCGGTAGTGGCGGCAGCGTGTGGATCGTGGCCGACGAGAACGTCAACACCCTGGTCGATTTCCGCCATGAGCGCACCTTCAAGGCGCAGCGTGGCGAGAACGGCATGGGCCGTCAGGCCTACGGCAAGGGCGGCGAAGACCGCATCATCGTGGTGCCGGTCGGTACCGTGGTGATCAATGTGCAGACCGACGAAGTCATCGGCGACCTGACCCGGCACGGCGACCGCTTGCTGGTGGCCAAGGGCGGCAAGGGCGGCCTGGGCAACATGCATTTCAAGAGCTCAGTCAACCGTGCGCCGCGCCAATCCACCACCGGCGAAGAGGGTGAGGAGCGGCTGCTGAAGCTGGAACTCAGGCTGCTTGCGGATGTGGGTCTGCTGGGCTTCCCGAACGCCGGCAAGAGCACGCTGATCCGCGCGGTGTCCTCCGCAACGCCGAAGGTGGCCGACTACCCGTTCACCACGCTGTATCCCAATCTGGGCGTGGTCAGTGTCGAGGCATACCGCAGCTTCGTCATCGCCGACGTGCCGGGCCTGATCGAAGGTGCTGCCGACGGCGCTGGGCTGGGGACGCAGTTCCTGCGCCATCTGCAGCGCACCCGTTTGCTGCTGCATCTGGTGGATATGGCCCCGATGGATGGTGGCGTGGACGGTGTATCGCCGGCCGACCAGGTGCGCACCCTCGAGCGCGAGCTGGAGCGCCACGATCCCCAACTGCTGAAGAAGCCGCGCTGGCTGGTGCTCAACAAGGCCGACCTGATGTTCGAAGACGAGGCGCGTGCCGCTGCCGAAACCATCGTCGCCGAGCTGGGTTGGACTGCGCCGTGGTACCTGGTATCTGCCCTTGGGCGCGATGGTACGTTCCCGATCATGAAAGACGTCATGGCGTTCTTCGACCGCCAGCGCGAAGACGAGCTTGAAGCGCGCAATGCGGGCTGAGCGCAGGCGCAGGCACAAAAAAAACCCGGCCGAGGCCGGGTTTTTCTGTATTGCCGGCAGCCAGGCTCCCGGCAATGCGCCAACTGATCGCTTACGCGGCCTTGATGGCCTTGATGCGAGCGGTCAGCCGGCTCTTGTGACGCGCAGCCTTGTTCTTGTGAATCAGGCCACGGGCGCTGAAACGGTCAAGGATGGGTTGAGCAACGGCGAAAGCAGCTTCGGCGCCTGCAGCATCGTTGGCGTCAAGGGCCTTGATCACCTTCTTGACGGCGGTGCGCAGCATCGAACGCTGACCGGTGTTGCGCTCATTGCGCACAATGGTCTGCTTGGCGCGCTTCTTGGCGGACTTGATATTGGCCACGGTGGTGGGTTCCTGAAAAATCGGTATGGTGGAAAAAGCAAGCGCGAAAGTATGATGGGCCCAGATATGTACGTCAAGTCAGTTGTCAAGAGGGATGCAGCGTGAGTAAGCCCGGCATGTTGAGAGGCCTGCTCTCATTTAGCAGTATGACCATGTTTTCACGGGTGCTAGGACTGGTCCGCGACCAGGTCATCACTACTACCTTCGGCACCAATGTGGTGACCGATGCGTTCTGGGTGGCCTTCCGTGTCCCCAATTTCTTGCGCCGGCTGTTTGCCGAGGGCTCGTTCGCCACCGCCTTCGTGCCGGTGTTCACCGAGGTCAAGGAAACCCGCCCGCACGCCGAGCTGCGCGAGTTGATGGGGCGTGTGGCAGGCACCCTTGGCGGCGTGCTGCTGCTGGTCACTGCGCTGGCACTGATCTTCGCGCCGCAGCTGGCCACGCTGTTTTCCAGTGGCGTGGGCACCGATCCAGCCAAGCACGGCCTGCTGGTGGATCTGTTCCGGCTGACCTTCCCGTTCCTGTTGTTCGTTTCGCTGACTGCGCTGGCGGGCGGAGCGCTGAACAGTTTTCAAAAGTTCGCGATGCCGGCGCTGACCCCGGTGATCCTCAATCTGTGCATGATCGCCGGCGCCGTATGGCTGGCGCCGCGGTTGGGCGGGACGCCGGAAAGGCAGATCCTTGCGCTAGGCTGGGCGGTGTTGGCGGCGGGCATGCTGCAGTTGTTGTTCCAGCTGCCTTCGCTGAAAGGCATCAACCTGTTGATCCTGCCGCGCTGGGGCTGGCGTCATCCAGGCGTGCGCAAGGTGCTGACCTTGATGATCCCAACCTTGTTCGGCTCCTCGATCGCGCAGATCAACCTGCTGCTGGACACCGTCATCGCCGCCAAGCTGACCGACGGCTCGCAGTCGTGGCTGTCGCTGGCCGACCGCTTCCTGGAATTGCCGTTGGGGGTTTTTGGTGTGGCGCTAGGCACAGTGATCCTGCCGACGCTGGCGCGCCATCACGTCAAGACCGATCGCGCAGCGTTTTCCAGCGCGCTGGACTGGGGTTTCCGGACGACCTTGTTGATCGCGGTGCCGGCGATGCTCGGGTTGTTGTTGCTGGCTGAGCCGCTGGTGGCAACGTTGTTCCAGTATCACAAGTTCACCGCCTTCGATGCCCGCATGACGGCGCTGTCGGTCTACGGCCTGAGCTTCGGCTTGCCGGCCTATGCCATGCTCAAGGTGCTGCTGCCGGCCTTCTACGCGCGCCAGGACACCCGCACCCCGGTGCGTGCCGGTGTGGCGGCGTTGGTCGCCAACATGGTGTTCAACTTCGCGTTGCTGGCGGTGCTCTACCAGATCATGGTGCCGCCCGAGCTCAAGGCGCAGGGTGTGATGTACGCGTTGGGCAAGCAGCCGGGCCTGCATCTGGCGCTGGGTATCGCCAGTGCACTGTCGAGTTATCTCAATCTGGGATTGCTGTGGTACTGGCTGGGCAAGTCCGGCGTGTATCAGCGCCGGCCGGGTTGGGGCGGCTATGCGCTGCGTCTGCTGCTGGCATGTGCGGCGATGGTGGCGGTGCTGTTGAGCCTGCTGTGGTGGCTGCCGTCGTTCACGCAGATGGACAAGTGGAGCCGCATCGGCTGGCTGGCGGTGCTGGTGGGCAGCGGCGGGGCGACCTATCTGGTCGCGCAGCTAGCACTGGGGCTGCGGCCGCGGCATCTGCGCGAGGGCTAGGGCGGTTGTCGAACACGATTGGGCGCGCTGCCAGGCCGCCTGCGCTGTGCAGCGTTTCGCCTGGCCAAGCGCAGGGTGGTTAGTTGGGCGCAGCAGTGCCCAGGTGCGCTTCCATGCGGCTTGACAGGCACGGCTATACTTGCAGGTTACGCATCAGTGAGGGTCGGCCGGCTGGCCGGCATCTGTTTGGATCGAGGAATGAGCAGGCTGTTTAGAGACGTCGAGGGCGGGACGCTGTTCCCGTGCGGAAGCGTGGTCTGCATCGGCGCCTTTGATGGCCTGCACCTGGGGCATCGGACGCTGGTGCAACACGCCGTGGCGCGTGCGCGTGCGCTCAGTGTGCCGGCAGTGGCGGTGAGCTTCGAGCCGCTGCCGCGCGAGTTCTTTGCGCCCGCCGCGCCGCCGCCGCGTCTTACCCTGGCGCGCGCCAAGATCGAAGGCTTGTACGGGTTCGGTGCCGACAGCGTGGGCATGATCCGTTTCGACGGTCGCCTGTCCAAGATGAGCGCGGAAGATTTCGTACACTTGGCGCTGGTCGGCCGGTTATGTGCGCGCGAAGTCTGGATTGGCCCGGAATTCCGTTTCGGCCATCGGCGCGGTGGCGATATCGGCTTGCTGCATACGCTCGGCGAGCAGCATGGCTTTGTGGCCGGCGAGATCGCGCCCGTGCATCTGCATGGCGAGCGGATTTCGGCAACGCGCATTCGCGAACTGTTGGTTGCGGGCGAGTTCGCCCACGCCGGCGACTTGCTGGGTCGCCCGTACGCCATCGGTGGGCGGGTAGTGCGCGGCAAGCAGCTCGGTCGCACCTTGGGTTATCCCACCGCCAACCTGCGCTTTCCGCGTACGCCGGCGCTGTCGGGGATCTACGCGACCTGGGTGCATGGCGTGGCCGAGACGCCGTGGCCGTCGGTGTCGAGCTTTGGCACGCGCCCGACCGTGGCCGGTGTGGAGCCGCTGCTGGAAGCGCACCTGTTCGATTTTCAGGGCGATCTGTATGGCCGGCATATCGACGTTGAATTCGTCGCCAAGCTACGCGACGAAGAAAAGTTCGATGGCCTGGAGGCGCTGACCGTGCAGATGCACCGCGATGCCGAACAGGCGCGTGCCGTACTTGCTGCAAGTCCATCGCAAGAACCCGAAGATAATGCGAGTCCATCGCAAGAGCCCGCACGCCCATGTGCGGACTTCTCAAGCAATCCAGCGCAACGGTAGATTCCTGTGACCCAAGACTACAAAGCCACTCTTCATCTGCCTGCGACGGAATTCCCGATGCGCGGCGACCTGCCCAAGCGCGAGCCGGCGATGCTGGAGCGCTGGGAGCGCGAGGGCTTCTACGCGCAACTGCGTGCCAATGCCGCCGGCCGCCCGCTGTTCGTGCTGCACGACGGCCCGCCGTATGCCAATGGCCAGATCCACCTGGGCCATGCGGTCAACAAGATCCTCAAGGACATCATCGTCAAGTCGAAGTGTCTGGCCGGCTTCGATGCGCCGTATATCCCGGGCTGGGATTGTCATGGCCTGCCGATCGAAATCGCGATCGAAAAGAAATACGGCAAGGTTGGCGTCAAGCTCGACGCGGCCGAATTCCGGCAGAAATGCCGCGAATACGCCACCGAGCAGATCGATCTGCAGCGGCGCGACTTCAAGCGCCTGGGCGTGATCGGCGATTGGGACAACCCGTACAAGACACTGGATTTTCGCTTCGAAGCGAACGAAATTCGCGCGCTGGCCAAGGTGGTCGATAACGGCCATCTGACCCGTGGCGTCAAGCCAGTGCATTGGTGCTTCGATTGCGGTTCGGCATTGGCCGAGGCCGAGATCGAATATGCCGACAAGGTGTCGCCGACGGTGGATATCGCTTACCCGGCGCGCGACCCGGGCGCAGTCGCGGCCGCATTCGGCGCGACGCTACCGGGTGGCGTGGGCGTGGCGGTGCCGATCTGGACCACCACGCCGTGGACGCTGCCGGCGTCGCTGGCGGTGAGCCTGGGCGCGGAGCTGGACTATGTGCTGGTCGAAGGCCCGGCCGATCGCGGCCAGCCGCGTTGGCTGGTGATCGCCGAAGCGCTCGCTGCCAAGGCGCTGGCCCGTTACGGCGTGGACGAGGTGGTCGTGCACGGCCACGCCAAGGGCACCGCGCTGGAGCAGATGCTGCTGAACCACCCGTTCTATGCCGAGCGCGAGATCCCGCTGCTGCTGGGCGATCACGTGTCGGCCGAGGACGGTACCGGCGCGGTGCATACCGCACCGGGTCACGGCCAGGAGGACTATCAGGTCTCCAAGCAGTACGGGTTGCTGGAGCGCTACGGCGCGGCGCAGATCAATCCGGTCGATGGGCGCGGCGTGTATCTGCCGTCGACGCCGCCGTTGGGCGATACCGTGCTGGCCGGCCTGCATATCTGGAAGGCAAACGACGTCATCATCGAAGCGCTGCACGGCACCGGCGTACTGTTGGCGGCCAGCAAGATGGAACACAGCTATCCGCATTGCTGGCGGCACAAGACGCCGATCGCGTTTCGCGCCACGCCGCAGTGGTTCATCTCGATGGAGCAGGCCAACCTGCGCGCCGATGCGCTGAAAGCCATCGAAAGCGTGCATTGGTATCCGTCGTGGGGCCAGGCGCGGATCGCCGGCATGGTCGACGGACGCCCAGACTGGACCATCTCGCGGCAGCGCACCTGGGGCGTGCCGATCGCGTTGTTCGTGCATCGCGAAACTGGCGAACCGCATCCGCGCAGCACCGAGTTGTTGCGCCAGGTGGCCGACCGCGTGGAGCTGGGCGGCGTCGATGTCTGGTACACGCTGGACGCGGCCGAACTGCTGGGCGATGAAGCGGCCGATTACGACAAGATCACCGACATCCTGGATGTGTGGTTCGACTCGGGCGTGACGCACGAAGCGGTGCTGGTGGACCGTGGCCTGCCCAAGCCGGCCGACCTGTATCTGGAAGGTTCCGACCAGCATCGCGGCTGGTTCCAGTCCTCGCTGCTGAGCGGCGTGGCGATGGACAAGGCGGCGCCATACAAGCAGTGCCTCACCCACGGCTTCACCGTGGACGAGCACGGCCGCAAGATGTCCAAGTCGCTGGGCAACGGCATCGAGCCGCAGGACATCATGAAGACGCTGGGTGCGGACATCCTGCGCCTGTGGATCGCCTCGGCCGACTACAGCAACGAGATGTCGCTGTCGCAGGAGATCCTCAAGCGCAACGCCGATGCCTATCGCCGTCTGCGCAATACCGCGCGCTTCCTGCTCGGTAATCTGCATGGCTTCGATCCGCTGCAGCATCTGGTGGCGCTGGAGGACATGGTGCTGCTGGACCGCTGGATCGTGCATCGCGCGCACGAGCTGCAGGAAAAGATCGTGGCCGCCTACGCGCGCTACGACTTCGCCGAGATCGTGCAGGCACTGCTGAACTTCTGCAGCGTCGATCTGGGCTCGTTGTACCTGGACGTCACCAAGGACCGCCTCTACACGATGGCCGAAGATGCACGCGGCCGCCGTTCGGCGCAGAGCGCGATGTATCACGTTGCCGAGGCATTCGTGCGCTGGATCGCGCCGGTGATGAGCTTCACCGCCGATGAACTATGGGGCTACCTGCCGGGCAAGCATGTCGGCAACGTGCTGTTCGCCACCTGGTACGGCGGCCTTGCGCCGTTGCCTGCCGACGCCGCGTTGACCAGCGCCGATTTCGACAAGTTGCTGGCCTTGCGTGAGCAGGTGTCCAAGGTGCTGGAGCCGATGCGTGCCAATGGTGCGATCGGTGCGGCGCTGGAAGCGGAGATCACCGTGGCCGCCGATGTGCAGACTGCCGCGCGCTGGCAGCCGCTGGCCGAGGAGCTGCGCTTCTTGTTCATCAGTGGCGATGTCACCGTGACCGCGGCCAGCACCGACGACATTTTTGTCAGCGCGCAGCCCACCACCAAGGCCAAGTGCGTGCGCTGCTGGCACCACCAGTCCAGCGTGGGCAGCGACCCGCGTCATCCGGAGCTCTGCAGCCGCTGCGTCAGCAATATCGAAGGCCCCGGCGAGGAGCGTCGCTGGTTCTGAGGCTGGTTCCCACGGCAGTGCGTGGCAGCGATTTCGCCACGCACCGTCATCGTCTCGCGCAGCGCAGTCCTCGTTTATCTGCCTGGGAGTCCGGGCTGCTGCGAAGCGGGCGCCGCAGCTCTTGCGCATGCGCCTGGCTTTTCTGAAGCTTGGGCACGTCGTAGGGCAGGGTAGGACTGTTCGTTGGACCGTCCGTGCCATCCTCGCCCCTTTGCGCGACAGCGTTCGTCGTCGTTCCGCCATTCCGGTCACAACCTCCATCCAGGCTTCTTCTCCGGTATCGGAGCAGCGGCCACCCACTGCGATCTTTCGACATGAGTCAACGACCTAATCCCTCCGCACTGATCTGGCTGCTGCTCTCCGCGCTAGTGATTGGCCTGGACCAGTGGAGCAAGGCTTGGGTGCTGTCCAGCCTGCCCGAGTACACGTCGGTGCCGGTGATCGACGGTTTCTGGAACTGGTACCGCACTTACAACACCGGCGCGGCCTTCAGCTTTTTGAGCGATGCCGGCGGCTGGCAGCTGTGGTTCTTCACTGCGTTGGCGATGGGCATCAGCGGCCTGCTGGCGTTCTGGCTCTCGCGCACCGCGCGCGGGCACTGGCGCAGCGCGCTGCCGTATGCGCTGGTGATCGGCGGGGCGATCGGCAACGTGATCGACCGGCTCATGCACGGCCACGTGGTGGATTTCATCCAGTGGTACATCGGCAGCCATACCTGGCCGTCCTTCAACATCGCCGATTCGGCGATCGTGGGTGGCGCCATCGGCATCGCGGTGTTTGGGTTGTTCGACAAAGCCGGCAAGCAGGCGTCGTGAACCGGGAATCTGCGCTGAAGCCTGCCTGCAGGTGCGTGCGCCCGGTCAGCCCCCCCCCCCTCTGCTCCATTCCCGTAGAATGCCCGCTATGTACGTCCTGCTCGCCAATCCCCGTGGTTTTTGTGCCGGTGTCGACCGTGCGATCGAGATCGTCAAGCGTGCGATCGAAACGCTGGGCGCGCCGATCTATGTGCGGCACGAAGTCGTGCACAACCGCTTCGTTGTCGACGACCTCAAACAGCGTGGTGCGATCTTCGTCGAAGAACTCGACGAAGTGCCCGACGATGCCACGGTGATCTTCAGCGCGCACGGCGTCCCGCAGGCCGTGCGCCAGGAAGCCGAGCGGCGTGGGCTGAAGGTGTTCGACGCCACCTGCCCGTTGGTGACCAAGGTGCATTTCGAAGTGGCGCGGCATTGCCGGGCCGGCCGCGACGTGGTGCTGATCGGCCATGCCGGGCACCCGGAAGTGGAAGGCACGATGGGGCAGTGGAGCCGCGAACGCGGCCCGGGCACGATCTACCTGGTCGAAGACATCGAGCAGGTCGCCACGCTCGATGTCCGCCAGCCCGAGAATCTCGCTTACACCACCCAGACCACGCTGTCGGTGGACGACACCATGGGCATCATTGAAGCCCTGCGTGCGCGCTACCCGGCCATGCAGGGGCCGCGTCACGACGACATCTGCTACGCCACCCAGAACCGCCAGGACGCGGTACGCGATCTGGCCCGCCAGTGCGATCTGGTGCTGGTGGTCGGTTCGCCGAATAGCTCTAATTCCAACCGGCTGAGCGAGCTGGCCCGGCGCGATGGGGTGGAGTCCTACCTGATCGACAACGCCAGCGAGATCGACCCGGCCTGGATCGTCGGCAAGCAGCATATCGGCCTGACTGCAGGTGCCTCTGCGCCGCAGGTGCTGGTCGATGGCGTGCTGGCGCGTTTGCGCGAGCTGGGCGCCAGCGGCGTCTCCGAGCTGGAAGGTGAGCCGGAATCGATGGTATTCGCGCTGCCCAAGGAACTGCGGTTGCGTCTGGTCGGCTGACGCGGCGCCCCCTAGTCCGGCCGCGGCGCTTGCCGCGATTGACCCGGGGCGGCTGCGCTCCTACAATTCACGGCTCGCCGGAATAGCTCAGTTGGTAGAGCGGCGCATTCGTAATGCGTAGGTCGTAGGTTCGATTCCTATTTCCGGCACCACGCGAAAAGCCGGGTCGGCCTCTGGCCGGCCCGGTTGCGTTTTGAGGAGCTGAAACGCCGCATTTCACGCAGGCATCGCATCCGTTGCATGCGTGCGGACTCGCCACATTCGGCGACCACAGCGGCGCAATTTTTGCACCGTGCTGCGCTGCGACAACATGTCGCACAAATTGGCGCGCATTTATTGCGTCAGATCATTGCCAATGGGTTTCGTGCAGGTGCAGCAAAGACTAAAATCAGAGCGCTAACCCGTGTCTTCGGTCTGCGCAGTTCATCTCCTCCAGGAAGGCAGCTGCGTCGGGAACATCCCAGGACGGATACGACGAACGAGGCTGGCGTTCCTTCGCACTTGGATCGACCGATGATTCCGCTGAAACAGCTCGGGCGTTTACTTCGTCCAGGCCTGATGTTGCCCTTCCTGCTGCTGGCAGGTTGCAACTCGGCCATCCTCAATCCGAAAGGCCAGATCGGCCACGACGAAAAGCAACTGCTGATCACCTCGGTGGTGCTGATGCTGATCGTGGTCATCCCGGTGATCGTGATGACGATTGCGTTCGCGTGGAAATATCGCGCATCCAACACAAAGGCGCGTTACGAGCCGGATTGGTCGCACTCCACCGCCATCGAAGTGGTGGTGTGGTCGATCCCGTGCGTGATCATCCTGGTGCTGGCGGTGCTGACCTGGCGCTCGTCGCACGCGCTGGACCCGTACCGGCCGCTGGATTCGGACGTCAAGCCGATCACGATCGAAGCGGTGTCGCTGGACTGGAAGTGGATGTTCATCTACCCCGATCAGAACATCGCCACCGTCAATGAGATTGCGTTCCCGGTGCACACGCCGCTGAACTTCAAGATCACCTCCGACACGGTGATGAACTCGTTCTTCATTCCGCACCTGGGCACCATGATCTACGCGATGGCGGGCATGGAAACCAAGCTGCATCTGGTGGCCAACGAGCCGGGCGAGTACTTCGGCCTGTCGACCAACTACAGCGGCCACGGCTTTTCGAAGATGAGCTTCAAGGCGCATGTCACCGATCAGGCTGGCTTCGATGCGTGGGTGGCCAAGGTCAAGGCGTCGCCGACCGCGTTGAATGCTGCCGAGTACCAGGTGCTGGCTGCCAATCGCAACGACAAGGAACAGTATCCGGTCACCTACTACTCGTCGGTGCAGGACGGCATGTTCCGCTCGCTGGTCGACAAATACATGAATGGTCCCGGCCACAGTAAAGGCCACGGCGACCATCAGGCATCGGCTATGGAGCCGGTCGCCATGTGCACTTCTGGAGACAAGTGATGCTAGGCAAACTTACCATTGATGCAGTTCCATACCACGAGCCGATCATCATGGTCGCTCTGGGTGGTGGCGGGCTGCTCGGCCTGCTCATCGCGGCCGCCATCACCAAGTACAAGCTGTGGGGCTATCTGTGGAAAGAGTGGTTCACCTCGGTCGATCACAAGCGCATCGGCGTGATGTACATCATCGTGGCGCTGGTCATGCTGCTGCGCGGCTTCGCCGATGCGGCGATGATGCGCACCCAGCAGGCGCTGGTCGGCAACGGTGGCGAAGGTGTGTTTCCTCCGCATCACTACGACCAGATCTTTACCGCGCATGGCGTGATCATGATCTTCTTCATGGCCATGCCGTTCATGACCGGCCTGTTGAACCTGATCGTGCCGCTGCAGATCGGCGCACGCGACGTGGCGTTCCCGTTTCTGAACTCGCTGAGTTTCTGGCTGTTCGTGGCCGGTGCGGCGTTGATCAACATCTCGCTGGGTGTCGGCGAGTTCGCGCAGACCGGTTGGCTGGCGTATCCGCCCTTGTCGGGGCTGGAATACAGTCCGGGGGTCGGCGTCGATTACTACATCTGGGCGTTGCAGATCTCCGGATTGGGCACCTTGCTGACCGGCGTCAACTTCTTCGTGACGATCCTGCGGATGCGCGCGCCGGGCATGACCCTGATGCGCATGCCGGTCTTCACCTGGACTGCGCTGATCACCAACATCCTGATCATCGCCGCGTTCCCGATCCTGACCGTGGCGCTGGCGCTGCTGGGTGCCGACCGTTACCTGGGCACGCACTTCTTCACCAACGGCGGTGGCGGCAACGCCATGATGTACGTCAACCTGATCTGGATCTGGGGTCACCCGGAGGTCTACATCCTGATCCTGCCGGCGTTCGGCATCTTCTCCGAGTTGATTGCCACCTACAGCCGCAAGCGTCTGTTCGGCTACACCTCGATGGTCTACGCCACCTCGTGCATCGGCGTGCTGTCGTTCGTGGTGTGGTTGCACCACTTCTTCACCATGGGCTCGGGTGCCAATGTCAATGCCTTCTTCGGTATCACGACGATGATCATCTCGATTCCGACCGGCGTGAAGATCTTCAACTGGCTGTTCACCATGTTCCGCGGCCGTGTGCACGTGACCGCGCCGGTGCTGTGGACGATCGGCTTCATCATCACCTTCAGCATCGGCGGCATGACCGGCGTGATGCTGGCGATTCCGGCCGTGGACTTCGTGCTGCACAACAGCCTGTTCCTGATCGCGCACTTCCATAATGTGATCATCGGTGGCGTGGTGTTCGGTTACTTGGCCGGTCTGACCTACTGGTTTCCGAAGGCCTTCGGTTTCAAGCTCAACGAAAAGCTGGGCAAGGCCTCGTTCTGGTGCTGGATCATCGGTTTCTTTGTGGCCTTCATGCCGCTGTACGTGCTCGGCTTCATGGGCATGACCCGCCGCATGAACACCTACAACCATCCCGAGTGGGCGCCGTGGCTGTATGTGGCTGCGGTGGGTGCTGCGATCATCGGCATGGGTATCTTCCTGAACCTGCTGCAGATCGCTTACAGCGTGTGGAAGCGCAAGGACCACATGGACTACACCGGCGACCCGTGGGATGGCCGTACGCTGGAATGGGCGACTTCGTCGCCGCCTCCGTTCTACAACTTCGCCGTGCTGCCGCACATCGACGACCGCGACCAGTTCTGGGCCGACAAGCAGAACGGCAAGGGCTGGGTGCGTCCTTCGAAGTACGAAGCCATCCACATGCCGCGCAACACCGCTGCAGGCGTCTACATCGGTGCCTTCAGCGTGCTGATGGGCTTCGGTCTGATCTGGCACATCTGGTGGCTGGCCATCATCGGCCTGGTGGGCATGATCGGCAGCTTCATTGCGCGTACGTTCGATGACGACATCGATTACTGGGTGCCGGCCGACGAAGTGGAGCGCATCGAAAACGCACGCTTCGCCCTGCTCGAACAGCAACAGGCGGCGCAGGCCGCGAAGGTGGTATGACCATGGCTTCTTCGACCACGCTTGACCACGCCGCCCATGCGGGCGGCCATGATCACGACCACGAACATCACGACGGCGGCGGCAATACCGTCTTCGGGTTCTGGGTCTATCTGATGAGCGACTGCCTGCTGTTTGCCGGTCTGTTCGCCACCTATGCGGTGCTGTCCGGCGCCACGGTGGACGGGCCGACCGCCAAGGAGCTGTTCGACCTGAAGTTCGTGCTGGTGGAAACCTTCCTGCTGTTGTTCAGCAGCTTGAGCTTCGGCTTCGCGATGATTGCCGCGCACAAGCGCAAGATGGGTGGGCTGTACGGCTGGATGGCGGTCACCGCGCTGCTGGGTATCGGCTTCCTGTGCATGGAAATCTGGGAGTTCAACCACCTGATCCATGAAGGCGCCGGACCGGGTCGCAGCGCGTTCCTGTCGGCGTTCTTCACCCTGGTGGGCACGCATGGTCTGCACGTGGCCTCCGGCCTGTTGTGGATGGCGGTGCTGGTGATTCAGATCTCCAAGAACGGTCTGACCGCGCGCAACAGCACGCGTCTGGCCTGCCTGAGCCTGTTCTGGCACTTCCTGGACATCATCTGGATCGGTGTGTTCACCGTCGTCTATCTGCTGGGAGCGCTGTAATGGCCAATCATCACCACACCGAAACTGCCGCCGACGCGCATGCCGGTGGCTTGAAGTCCTACCTGATCGGCTTTGTGATGGCCGTGATCCTCACCGTCATCCCGTTTGCGATGGTGATGAGCGGCGCGTTCTCCAAGGGCGTCACCGTCGTCGTGATCTCGGTCATGGCCGCGGTGCAGATGCTGGTGCACATGGTGTACTTCCTGCATATGGACCGCACGCCGGAGCAGCGCTCCAACGTGCAGGTGGGCCTGTTCTCGCTGCTGATCATCGGCATCGTGATCGTCGGTTCGCTGTGGGTGCTACACAACATGAACGTCAACATGATGCATTGAGACGGCGCAACGCCGGATCGCAGCAATGTTGAAGAAGATGTCGCCAAGTGATTGGCGACCTTTTTACGTGTCAATCGCCCGCAACATGACCAATGGCATACGGGGAAGCATAGGCGGGCGCTTAGCATCGTGGGCTTGCCTGTTTCAGGTCACCTGCGGAGTTGCGATGAAAATGCCCACCCTGTTGTCCGTGTCGTTGTTGGCGGCCTTGTCGCTGCCTGCGGCTGCGCAAACCGCACCGCCGCAGGACGTGCCGTTCGACGGCACCCTGAAGATCGATGTGGATGCCACCGACCTGGCCCACCGCATCTTCAAGGTCAACATCACCATGCCGGCCAAGCCAGGCCCGATGACGCTGCTGTACCCGCAGTGGATTCCCGGCGATCACTCGCCGACCGGGCCGATCGACAAGCTCGCCGGTCTGGTGATCAAGGTCGATGGCAAGGTCGTGCCCTGGAAGCGCGACCAATTCGACGTCTATGCGTTCAAGGTGGACGTGCCGCAGGGCGCCACCGAGCTGACGGCCGAGTTCAAGTTCCTCTCGCCGCAGGCCGGCAACCAGGGCCGGGTGATGATGACCCCGGAAATGCTCAACCTGCAGTGGAACACCACCGCGCTGTACCCTGCCGGCTATGTCGTGCGCAACATCAAGGTGCAGGCCAGCGTCACCCTGCCTGCTGGTTGGAGCTATGCCACCGCGCTGGAAACCGATCGCCGCGTCGGCGACACGGTGAGCTTCAAGCCGATCGATTTCGACGACCTGGTCGATTCGCCGATGTTCGCCGGCAAGTACTACAAGCGCGTGGAACTGAGCACCGGCAAGCAGCCGGTCTATCTCAATGTGTTCGCCGATGAAGCCAAATCGCTGGAGGCCAAGCCGGAGCAGATCAAGGCCCATGCCGCGCTGGTGCAGCAGATGGACAAGCTGTACGGTGCGCGCCACTTCGACCATTACGAATTCCTGCTGGCGCTGACCAAGAAGCTGGGCGGCATCGGCCTGGAGCATCACCGTTCCAGCGAAAACAGCGGCCCGCCGAACTACTTCACCGAGTGGGACAAGAGCTGGACCATGCGCGACCTGCTGGCGCATGAGTTCAATCACTCCTGGAACGGCAAGTACCGCCGTGGCGCCGACCTGTCCACGCCGAACTTCAACGTGCCGATGGGCGACAGCCTGCTGTGGCTGTATGAGGGCCAGACCCAGTTCTGGGGCGAAGTGCTGGCTGCCCGTTCGGGCCTGTGGACGCAGGACCAGGCGCGCGACATGCTGGCTGGCGTCGCGGCGACCTACGAGCGTGGTCGCCCCGGCATGACTTGGCGCACGTTGCAGGACACCACCAACGACCCGACCATGTCGATGCGGCGTTCGAAGCCGTACCGCAGCTATCAGATGAGCGAGGACTACTACTCCGGCGCCCAGATGATGTGGCTGGAAGTGGATAGCAAGCTGCGCGCGCTCACCAACAACAAGCGCTCCATCGACGATTTCGCCAAGGCGTTCTTTGGCATGAAGAATGGCGATTGGGATGTCAATCCTTACACCTTCGATGACATCGTCAGCACGCTCAACGGCGTGGCTGCATACGACTGGGCCAGCCTGTTGCGCGAGCGCATGGACGGGCACGGTTCCTTGAATGGCGGTATCGAAGCCAACGGCTGGAAGCTGGTCTACAACGACGAGCCGAACCTGGCCATCAAGACTTACGAGAGCAACAAGAACGACGTCAGCCTGACCTATTCGCTGGGCCTGTCGCTGGAAGGCTCGGGCGAGGTGAGTGAGGTGTTGTGGGACAGCCCGGCGTTCAATGCCGGCATCATCAATGGCAATAGCATCGTTGCGGTCAACGGCCGTGCCTTCAGCGCAGACGTCATCAAGGATGCGATCAAGGCGGCCAAGGGCACCGCCGCGCCGATCGAACTGCTGGTCAAGCGCGGCGACCGCTACGAAACCGTCCGCATCGACTACCACGGCGGTTTGTTGTATCCGCATCTGGAACGCATCGCCGGCAAGCCGGATCGCCTGGGCGAGTTGTACAAGGCGCGCTGAGCGGCGGCTTGTTCAAGCGTGCTGAACGACCCCATCGCGTGCGGTGGGGTCGCTTGAGGGATGGTCACACCGCCACTTCCTGAATAGGGAGGTGGCGGTCGCGTTTCCAATCAGGCAAAGTGTGCCGGTCGGTGAGGGCCGACCATGGGACATGAGCCTGTGACTGCTATGGAACGCGCCGACGCTCAGGTGTCTCGGCGATGCAAGGGAATCGGAGAGATGCCGTGCATGCAGAAATGATACCGACCGGTTTTGAAACGCTGATGCGACTGGCACAGGATCGCCGCCTGATCCGCGTCAAGACCGTGCTCGAAGAAGAAACGTTTGTCGTCAAGCACTTTACCGGCGTGGAAGAAGTTTCTGCACCGTATACCTTTGACATC
Organism: Xanthomonas sp. JL1; assembly: GCF_038405005.1. Lineage (NCBI taxonomy): Bacteria > Pseudomonadati > Pseudomonadota > Gammaproteobacteria > Lysobacterales > Lysobacteraceae > Xanthomonas > Xanthomonas sp. JL1. Next base: position 62,694 of record NZ_JBBYGR010000044.1, read on the forward strand.
GAACTGCTTTCCGCACAGGCCGGATTGCAGCTGAAGCAACTCATCGGTCAGCCGCTGCGATTGAGCCTGGGCGACGAGTTTGACGGGCGCGTCGTGCACGGCTACGTACGTGAGTTTGCCCAGGTCGGTAAGCAGGGCGAGCTGAGTGCCTATCGCTGCGAGCTCGCGCCCTGGTTCGCGTTTCTCCAATACACCAGCAATTGCAGGATTTTCCAGGATCTGAATGTGCTCGATATCATCGAGCGGGTGTTCGATGGCTATCCGCAACTTGCAGACTATGCGCACGATCTCGACGCGGCACGATATCCGAAGTTGAGCTATTGCGTGCAGTACAACGAGTCGGATTTCCAGTTTGTCTCGCGCTTGCTGGAGGATGCGGGCATTTACTACGCGTTTCGTCACTCCGATGATGCGCACACCATGGTCTTGTCCGACGACTCGACCAGTTCGGAGCAGTTCGGCGAGCCCGCCAGTATCGAGTTCGTGTCAGACCAGGGCACGCTACAGCGGCCTGGCGTGCATCGCTGGGCCGCCAGACGTCGGGTGGGACCCACGGCGCATGCCCTCAAGAGTTTCGACTTCAAGCAGCCGCGGACTGCACTGGCAGCCAGCAATGGCCGTGAAGTTCCGGTTGGTGCACTTCCGCAGCTGGAGCGTTATCACTACGACGGCGCTGCGCGATTTGCAGACAGTCGCGTGGGCGATGCGCTGGCCGGCTTGCGTGGCGAAGAAGCCGCGTGGCCAACCAAGTTGTTCGAGGGGGAAGGCAATAGCAGCCGACTGGTCTGCGCGGGATGTTTCCAACTGGAGCGGCATCCTGATTTCATCGGACGATCCGAACAAGACAGGCAGTTCTTCGTGGTGAAGCTGCAACGGGAGGGGCGCAACAACTTCTCCAGCGACATGCGCGATGCGCAATCGCCCAGCTATCAATGCACTGCAACCGTGTTGCGCCGGAAGATTCCGTATCGTCCGTTGCGGGTGACGCCAGTGCAACGGATGCCCGGACCGCAGACGGCAACTGTCGTCGGACCGCCCGGCGAGGAGTTGCACGCCGACCGCTACGGTCGAGTCAAGGTACAGTTTCACTGGGATCGTCATGGTGAGTTTCGCGAGAACAGTTCGTGCTGGATCCGCAGTGCCAGCCCCTGGGCCGGTGCGGATATGGGGGGCGTTTCGCCACCGCGTGTCGGGCAGGAAGTGGTGGTGGACTTCCTCGATGGCGATCCCGATCGACCCATCATCACCGGGCGTGTCTACAACGAAGACAATATGCCGCCGTTCGGCATGGAAGTCAGCGGGCTCAAATCCAAGACGGTCAAGGGTGGCGGCTATAACGAGCTCTCCATGCACGATAGTGCCGGTGGAGAACTCTTCAACATGCGCGCGCAGCGCGACATGGTGACCACGGTTCTCAACGACCAGAACGCGTCGATCCAGAACAACAAGTCCACCAGCGTGGCGGTCAATCACGCAATGACGGTGGGCGCGAACCAGACCATCGCAGTGGGTGCAAACCGCGGCATCACCGTCACCGGTACCGACACGCTGGGTGTTACCGGCACGCGTACCACCAGCGTGACTGGTGCGGTGACCGAGACCTTTCAGGCTGGCCAGACGAAGACCATTGCCGCGGCCGGGTACAGAGAAACGGTCACCGGTGATTTCGCCACCACCTTGAACGGCAACTTCGTCAGCCAGCGCAACGGCACCTGGAAGGAAACCGTCACCCAGACCTCGTTGCGGCAGGTGATCGGCAAGACCACCGAACAGCTGAGCGCCGGACGGGAGGTAACCATCACCGGCCTGGACAAGCGAAGTGTTCAGGGGGCTGTGGAGGATGCCAATGTCGGTGCGCGCACCGTCAGCGTTGACGGCAGCATGGAACAAGCGATATCCGGCACCCATACGCTGTTTTCCAACGGAGACATGACACTCGCCTCGGGCAGCAAGCTGGTCGCGACCGTGGGCGGTGCCGCGATCGAAATCCTGGGCGACAAGATCAGCATTTCCGCCGGTGGCTCCACCATCGTGATCGACGGCTCGGGCGTGTCCGTCAACGGGGCGGAAATCAAGCTCAATTGCTGACGCCTGGGAGGGCATGCCACACCGTGAGCAAGAATCCGGTTGAACAACGCATTGCGCTGTTGCGCGATGAGTGGATGCAGGCCAGCGACGACCCTGCGCTGCGGTTGTTTGTCTGGCGTGTGCCGGCCAACGCCTTGCGTCTGCTGGCAGCGTTTTTCGAGGCACAGAAGCATCCGGGCGATTGGAACGTGCCCGACTATTTCCTGCGCCTCGATACTTCGTTCGACACCAGTTTCGGCTACAGCCGTGCGCTGAAGCTGGCACTGTCGGCCAGCTACCTCGGCAGCCAGAGCGAGCTGCGCGAGCAAGGTGTCGATCTTGGCTGGCGTGTGCCCGGCCCGTCGCACGCCGACACCGCGGCGGGCGTGCAGGCGGTGTTCGAATCGTTTGCCACGCATCATGCGGCGTACCTGCGCTACCTGGCAGTGGTCCTTGAACCTGAGCGGGTGACGTCGCCAGAAGCGTTCATTGCCTGGGTCGATGCCGCGATGGCAGCGTCGACATCACCCGCGCTGCGGCTGGTTCTGGTGGACACCTATGAAGATCCGCGCTGGCAGCCATTACTGGATCGGCACGCCGCGCGCGCGCACCGTATTGCGCCGCAGGTGGACATGTTCGATATCGGGCGCGAAATTGCAGCGCAGTCGGGCGGTGCGGGGCCAGCGGTGGCGTATCGCCAGTTGTTGAGTGACCTCATGCTGGTGCTTGAGCGCGGCAGCGCTGCCCAGCTTGCCCAACGCATCGAGCGCCCGATGGCATTGGCACAGCGGCATGGCTGGAGCGATCAGCAGGTGGTGTTGAGCATGATGCTCGCTGGCGGCTGGTTGAAGGAGAAGCACTATCCTGCTGCCATCAGCAGTTATCGTCAGGCGCGCGATCACGCAACACAGGCCCTGACCGGCGGGCATCCGGCCGCGCGCGATCTGTTGATGCAAGGCTGGTTCGGCGAGGCGGGGACGTGGTTTGCCGCAGGGCAGCCCGACCGTGCGGTTCAGGGGTATCTGTCTGCCGCGCAGACCGCTGCCGAGATTCCCAACCCGATGTTCGTGATCGAGGCCTATCGCATGGCCGCGTTCTGTCTGGCGCAGGACGGCCAGCGCGAGGCGGCGCGCAACTACGGGCTGGAGGCCGTGCGCGCTGCCAAACCGCTGCGAAGCGAGGATCGCCGCTCCACCACCTTGCCGCAAACCCTGCAGGACCTGCTTGTACTGCAAGACAAGCGGCGCGCACACAGGATCGAGCAGTGTGCGGCGACCTATCTGCAGTCGGTGAGCACGCTGCACGCGCAGGCCGAACAGCAGGCTGCACGACTGGGCGCGCAGCCTTCGTCGGCGCACCTGGACCAGATCGAATCCACCCTGCATGCTGGACTGGAACACGCGTTTCATCGAGCAGCCCAGGAACGCGAGCGTTTGATCCAGGGGGGCGACGAATTCTTCCGCAAGGTGGTCGCGGTCGGCCGTGAATTCCTGCATTCCACCTGGAATGGCCTGCCGGATATTCGCCATCCGCTGGACAACGAGATTCCCGCCTGGACCCAACCGCCGGCGACCCAACCGCTTCCGGATCCCGCCGCACTGACCCAATCTCCCGGCGCCGCACCATCGGTGGGCCTGGCCGGACGCACCGAGGCCACCGCATGAATTCGCGCCACTTGGCCGTGCTGGCCGTCTTCATCCTGATCGGCATGGCCGTGGTGGTGTGGCTGGGCATGGAATACCGCGACGAGGTGCGTGCCTTCCTGCGCGCACTTGCGCGTGCACTGTAGGACGCAGGAGCGCTTCGGATGAGCACCGCCGCCAAACATTTCGATCCGCAGTTGGGCATCGACATCCACATGTATGCGATGCCGCCATTTCCGCTGCCGACGCCGCATATCGGCCTGGTACTGGATCCGTTCGACTATCTGCCGTTCCTCGGCGCCACGGTCACCGTCAACGGGGTCAAACGCGCCACTGCGGGCACCGGCGGGCTGGATATCCATATTCCGCTGGGCATGTGGACGCCGCAGCTGAGCATGCCGATGGGGCCGCAGTTCGACGGCGAAGAGATCTTCATGGGCAGCAAGACCGTCACCGCCGATGGCGACCCGTTTTCGCGGCTTGCTGCGCCGGTGCTGGATTGCAATCTGGCCGGCCTGATTCCGCCGTTCCGCATCAAGAAGCTCAAGAAGCCGTTCCGGTCGCTGTGGCTGCCGACCGGCATCAACGTCGCGATTCCCACCAACGTCAAGGTGGGTGGCCCGCTGACGATCTCACTGATGGCGATGCTCTTCCACGCGGCCTTCGCCGGCCTGGGAGCGCTGCGTCGCTCCAAGCTGGGCGCGCGCGCGGCGCAGGCGTTCAAGGGCCTGCGGCAGCGGGTGTTCAAGCACATGGATTCGGGGTTCCTCAAGTGCAAGGTGCTGCGCGCCGAGCCGGTGGATATCCGCGACGGTAGCGTGTCGGTGCTGCACGAAGACTTCGCCATTCCCGGCCGCCTGCCGTTGACCTGGACGCGCCGTTACAGCTCGGCGCAGACCGAGCAGGCGGGCGTCTGCGGTCACGGTTGGCAGACGCCCGGCGACATCCGCCTGGAGATCGAGGCCGACGGCGTGGTGCTGTTCCATGATGGCCGCGGCGCGGCGGTGTTTCCGCAGTTGCCGGACGCGACGACCAGCGAGGTGCGCGAGTTCGTCGATGGCGCGCGGCTGTCGCGGGAAGGAGCGGATTTATTGGTCCGCACCAAGGACGACACGCGCTACCGCTTCGTCGATCTGCCGGCGGCGGGCGTTGCGGTGTTGCCGCATGCGCGCAGCCTGCCGATGACGCAGATCGAAGATGCCTGCGGCAATCACTGGCGCTTCGAGCGCCGCGATGGCCACCTGGTGCGCATAGTGGAGAGCGGCGCGGACGGCGTGCAAGGCCGCTTCATCGAGGTGGAGGCGCGGCATGGACGGATCGATCGATTGCAGTTGCACGATCCGGCGACCGGCTTGACGCATCCGCTGGTGGCCTATCGCTACACGGATGGCGACCTGGTCGCTGCCGAGGACGCGCTCGGCGCACCGCGCAGGTTCGTCTACCG